>QIDD01000045.1 GCA_003230355.1 Methanobacteriota archaeon | reverse complement strand
CTGCTCCTTAGATACAGCCTCAACTAACGTGTTCAAACATATAAATATAACTTGGTCCATTTGTTTTTATGGTGTTTGTGCTTTTTAACACCCTCACCCAGAGGAAGGAGGAGTTCACCCTGCCAGCTGGGAGGGATGTACTCTACTATACCTGCGGCCCCACGGTGCATGACTACGCGCATATTGGGAATTTCAGGACCTTTGTAGTGCAGGATGTTTTGAAGAGATGGCTTGAAGCAGGGGGGCATCGTGTCAAACACATTATGAATATTACGGATGTGGATGAAAAGACGATTGAACGTGCGGCGCGTAAAAAAATCCCGCTGGCCTCGCTTACCGAGAAGTACGAGAAGGTCTTTTTTGAAGACCTTGACTGCTTGAACATTAAACGCGCAGAGAGTTATCCGCGGGTGTCAGATAATATCGACAAAATCGCTGAGATGGTGGCTGGACTCTATGAAAAAGGCCATGCAATCCGTGACAAGGCGGGCTCCTATTATTTTGATATCAACACCTTCCCAGATTTCGGCAGGCTTTCAGGTAAAACTCCGCATAGAAAAATCCGGGCGCTCATGCAGCGGGAGGATTACAGGGCTCCGAAGAATTTTCTGCTCTGGAAGCGCTGTGAATCTGATCACGGCATCAAGTGTTTCGAATCCCAGCTTGGCCGAGGTCTGCCAGGCTGGCACATCGAGTGCGCCTCCCTTGCAACCTCTTTTCTCGGCCCAACAATTGACATCCACTCAGGCGGGCTTGACCTAACCTTTCCCCATCATGAAAACGAGATTGCCGAGGCTGAAGCATACACAGGTCGGCGGTTCGCCAGGTTCTGGGTGCATGTGGAGCATCTTGATGTCTTCGGCAGGAAGATGTCAAAGTCGCTAGGGAATTTTTTCACGCTTCGACAGATAATTAAGCGGGGCTATGACCCAAGGGCGATACGGTTTTTGTATCTCCAAACGCACTATAGATCGAAGATCGCCTTTGATTTCAATAAACTTGATGATGCTCAAAGAGCGGTTTTTATACTTGACGAAGTTGTCAACAGTCTCGCCGAAGTCGAAAAATATGGAGCCAACGATTACACTGATGAAATCGCAAAGTTCAAATCAGGGTTTTCTGAATCAATGGATGATGACCTTGGAACAGATAGGGCGGCTACGCTTTTTATCGTTTTTCTGCGTGATGTTAATAGAGTGCTAGTGGACAAACAGCTTTCAAATACTGCGGTAAAAAATATAGGTGATACAATCAATTGGGCTATCGATGTATTCGGACTTTTGGAGGGATGTGAATCGCAACAGTAGAAGTGCGTGAGATTAAAAAGGTCTTTAACAGCGGGGTAACCGCCGTTGACGGCATATCCTTTGAAATCGCGGAGGGAGAGGTCTTTGGACTCCTTGGTCCAAACGGCGCGGGCAAGACTACAACGATAAATATCCTGGCCACCCTTTTAAAGCAGACCAGCGGACATGCATCGGTCAACGGATTTGACTGTCTCAAAGAGCCTCAGCGGGTGAGAGAAAACATTGGCATAGTGTTTCAAGACCCCTCCAGCGACGACCTGCTCACAGGAAGAGAGAATCTGGATCTTCACGGCCTTATGTACGGCATTTCAAAGGCTGAGCGCAAGAAGGGCATCGCATCTTTACTTGAACTGGTTGAGCTTGCGGATCGGGCTGATGAACGGGTGCGCTTCTACTCCGGCGGAATGAGGCGCAGGCTTGAACTTGCACGCGGCCTGCTGCACAAACCCAAGGTTTTGTTTCTCGACGAACCGACTCTCGGCCTGGATCCGCAGTCACGGGAGCGGGTGTGGCAGTACATTGAAGGCATGGTAAAGGACAAAGAACTTTCAATCCTTCTTACAACACATTATATGGAGGAGGCTGAGCGGCTCTGCAACAGGATCGCAATCGTTGACTCAGGTAAGATAATAGTCGAAGGCTCCCCAAAAGAGCTTATCAAGGGGATCGGCGGAGACATGGTAAAGCTCAAGATAAAAGACCCGGATATGGCTGCGCTTGAAGCAAAGGACTACATTCTGAGTGTGGAAAAAACCGACAGCTACCTAATTCTTACAGCGCATGATGCTAAGACAAAGCTTCAAGAAATACTGGAGCTTGCGGGCAGGGTTGAGTCTGTGGAGATGCGTTCGCCAACACTAAACGATGTGTTCCTCTATTATACTGGGCGGGAGATTCGTGAGGGTCCGGCCGAGGGCGGGTTTGGCAAACGCATGATGACGAGGGCAAAGCGAAGATGAGCGTGGTTCTTGGACTCTACGCGATGTGGCTTCGAGAGGTTAAAGTCTACATGCGGGAACGATCACGAGTAGTGTCATCCATATTTCTCCCCCTCATGTGGCTCATCGTATTTGGCAAGGGCTTGGGCTCAACTATTTCAATTGAAAATATTTCCTACGACGTGTTCATCTACCCTGGTATCATCGGCATGGCCACGCTCTTTGGCTCACTTTTTTTCGGAGTCTACATTATCTGGGATAAAAAAGTCGATTTTCTAAAGGAAGTCCTTGTATCACCGCTGTCGCGAACAACCATATTCCTGGGCAAGGTTTTGGGCGGGATAACAGATGTTCTTATTCAGGTTACGATTCTGCTGATGCTCGGACCACTGCTAGGCGTGCCAATGACGCTTACGAAGATGGCGCTGGCCTATATTGTGGTAATCACACTAGCTGTAGCTATAGTGAGTATCGGGCTTATCATCGGCTCGGTGATGGAGAGCCCGGAAGGATTCGGACTCATTGTAACCTTTGTCGCCTACCCCTTGTTCTTCCTGTCAGGCGCGCTCTTTCCCATTGAAAACATCCCCCGTTGGCTGGAGCCATTCATCTACATCGACCCGCTCACATACGGTGTGGACGCCCTGCGCCAGATCATCCTTGGACAGGGCCGTTTCCCCCTATCAATAAGCTACTCCATCCTCCTCGGCCTTGCAGCGCTCATGGTCTATATCGGAACAATCGCCTTCGACCGGATGAAAGCATATTGAACGGCGAGTGAAAATATAGGATAAGAATCGATGTGCAAATGTTAATAACCGCGGGGGGGACAATGATATAGTTCGTTCAAAACTCGACTTAAATCAGGAGGTCAAAGGATGAAAAGTGTAAAAGTCTATTCCACGCCGAGCTGTTCAAAATGCAAGGCGCTAAAAAAATTTCTCGGTGAAAAGGGTATTGAATACATGGACATAAACGTGGCAAGCAATACTGCTGCAGCGCAGGAGATGATTGAAAAAAGCGGGCAAATGGCTGTGCCTGTCGCAGACATTGATGGAACAGTGATTGCCGGCTTTGATCGAAAAAAGATTGAAGAAGCCCTGGGGCTCTGAGTAAACAACAACTCCATCTGAGGGCCGGCGCAAGATTGAATTAAAGGGGAGTTTTTAACAAAGTTTATATGTTACCAGGGGCATACCCAAGCCCCATGAAGGCCCAGATAACGCTCACACCTGCAGAGGCTAAACGGCTGATAGCAAGGGCGCTGCTACAGCATCCGCAGATAAAGAGAGCGCTTAAATCTGGTGTGATAGTTTTAAACCTCGGCTCCACAAACGCCTATCTGGCAGAGGAGCTGCTTGGCAGAGACATTGAAAAAGAACGTTTTGTTGCAGGACTAATTGATTTCAATGGTACGTGTGTAGTACCAAAGAGGGAGCGAATTTCCTCGTTTGTACTGCGTGAAGGTCGAGTCGTTGATGAAAATCCTGAGGACATGACCCGTATCATGGGCCCAGATGATGTCTTTGTGAAAGGCGCAAACGCAGTGGATTCCGCGGGCGCAGCCTGGGTTATGCTTGCCTCTGAAACAGGCGGGACACTGGGCCGTGTCTTGGGAACACTTATGGCGCGGGGAGTTCCAATACTCATTCCAGTGGGCTTGGAAAAATATGTGCCCACCCTGCTTGATCTCGCGGCGACGAAAACCGGCATACACCAGATAGAGCTTTCCACCGGATCAGCGGTAGGGCTCATGCCGCTTCCTGGGGAAATATTCTCTGAAATTGAGGCCTTCAAGCTCATGGGCGATGTAGAAGTTTATATTGTTGGAGCAGGCGGCATCGGCGGCGGTGAAGGCAGCTATACATTCATGCTTGAAGGCGACGAATCTGTGGTAAAAGATATATTTGATAGAGTAGAAAAGATAAGGGGCGAAAAAAATCTGGGGTCTGTGCGCGGGAGCTGCGGCTCATGCACATACACCTGTCCAGAAAGGAAGTGATGGTTTTATGAGGGTTCTGAAAGAGGCGATGGAAAACATTGTTGACCATGTTAGTTATGTGAGAGGTCAGCTCAGCGATCAGCAGATAAACAAGCTGATTGTTTCACTGGAGCAGGCGAAGAAAGTCTATATCTACGGCGCCGGAAGATCAGGGCTTGTTGCCAAAGCCTTTGCTATGAGGCTTATGCACCTGGGGATCACGGTTCACGTGGTGGGTGAGATCACAACCCCTGCAATTGAGGCTGAGGATATTTTCATCACAATCTCAGGTTCAGGCGAAACTACGTCGGTCATTAACAGCTCAAAGATTGCGAAAAACGTAGGCGCCCAGGTGATATCAATTACATCATATCCAGATTCAACGCTTGGCAAGCTTTCAGACGAGATTGTGCTTGTTCCAGGGCGTGTTATTGATCCTGGCTCAAAGGATTTTCACATCCGCCAGATCAAAGGTGAGCACTACACACTGGCACCGATGGGCACGCTATTTGAAGTCAGTGTCCTCATCATACTTGACGCTTTAATTTCCGAGCTTATGACACGGCTGAAAAAGAGTGAATCTGACCTTAAAAAGAGGCATGCCACAATCGAGTAAGAGCGTTATTTTATGGTTTCAATCAGGCTTTTTGCTGGGTTTCGGGAGAAGATCGGATCTGAGAAAATCGAGGTCTCAGTCCCAGATGAAACAACTCTTGAGGATTTTATCCTGGAGCTGAAAACCCTGCATCCTGAGATAGGTGAGCTTATCGAGAAAAACAGGGCCACAATCGCGGTTAACCATGAGATAGTGGGAATGGATCATATCATATCTGACAGTGATGAAATCGCATTGTTCCCGCCTGTGTCTGGAGGATAGACTTAGGATGATTTCGGTGCAAAGAGAGGATTTCTCAGTCGAAGAGCAGATAGATGCTGTGAAAGCCGCGTCCAAGCGCATCGGCGGAGTTGTAACTTTTCTCGGAACATCCAGGGATTTTACCGAGGAAGCTGGAGAGATAAAAAAGCTTGAGTTCGAGCACTACCCTGGGATGGCTGAAAAAAAGCTGGGCGAGCTGCGAAAAGCTGCACTGGAGAAGTTTGACATAATCGAGGCAAGCATAATCCACAGATACGGCGAGATAGCTGTGGGTGAAAACATCGTGCTCATCGTTGTGGGTGCAATGCATCGGGCCGACGCCTTCGAAGCATGCAGATGGCTAATCGACGAGCTGAAACAGATCGTTCCAATCTGGAAAAAAGAGCACACAAAGTCAGGCGAGGTCTGGGTGACAGATCATCCGTAAAAGTTGAGCAGGTAAAAATTATGGTGGATTTAAGAAATATTGGGCTTGGCTTGTTTTTAGGCGGGCTTTTGATAATTCTAGCCTATGGAACGGCAAAAATCTTGGCCGCAAGCGAAACACCGATGATAATCAGGTTGGGCGTCCTCGGCATTTTAATTGGGTCCGTGATTCTTATTGCAACTTTGATTCGGGAGCAGTACAGCGAAAAAGATTCCGATTTTAAAGTGTGACCGCGCGCTTGTTTGCATCGGCTATTGTGCACACTGTAAAATATCCTTGGCTGGCTCTGGGAAGACATAGACTATGGTTCGCACGAGTAAAATAACGGCAGTAGACACTGAAAAGCAGGTCTTTGATATTGCAGATGAGCCTATGCATCGTGGGGCTTGGTGGTGGTGGTTTTGGCTGTTTTTCATTGATAACCCTGCTGCGCCGAATAAGCCCCGGCAGCTCATGATACTTTGGTCGATAAAAAATGTAAGTGAAGTGGACTGCAACTATCTGAAGATTCGGGCTGACAACACGAGCCCGAGCCGGAGCATGCTTGACGGAGTGGCGGCGGCATGGTATTTTGACGGTGAAAAGATGCATCACAATTTTCTTTTGGAGCAGTGCAACCTCCATTTTAAAGACCGTAGCATTACCGCAACTTCCACGTTGCCTGCATCTTATTCTATCACCGGCAGAAAGCACAGTGTCCAGATTGGACTGGACTTCGAATTCATATCTGTCGAAAACAACGGTCACGCTTTCACCGGGCCCACCTATAACTCTGACACATATTATGCAAAGAGGGGGTACTCGATTATTCGAATCAATCATCTCAAAATGAGTGGGAAAATCAGGGGCGAAAATGTAGGGGGCAGCGCCTATTTCCAACGGGTCTTTGTAAACACGCCGAGCCCTCCCTGGTACTGGGGGATATTTCACTTCAAAAGCGGTGCGGTGCTGTCTTATTTCAACCCTTATCTATTTGGCCGGTCGCTGAAAAAGAAGGTTTCCTTTTTTGACGGGAAAAAGCTTCACAAGCTAAAAAATCTACGGATAACTCGAATCGGAGCCGGGCTGCCAGTGTTTAAGGCGAGCGCGGAAAACAAAATCCATAGAATTGAGTTCACAGTGAAATCCTACTCTCACTCAAATTGGACGTTCAAAAGAAAAGCGTTGGGATTTATTCCAAGCAGGCTCGTTTACAACGAATACCCCTCGGTGATATCAGATCTCAAGTTCACAAACAAAGAAACAGGTGAAACGATTACGCATCGAGACCTTGGACCGTCTGTTGGAAATGCAGAGCACACAACAGGCGCCCTGCTTTAACAACCCGGTTCAGATATGTTTTCTATCCGCCGCTAACCGCCGGCAGAATCGATACAACAGATTTGCCGCCTATTTTTGTTGCAAGTCCCTCGCCGAGCCGCACATCCTCATTGTCAACATAGACGTTTACAAATCTCTGAACCTCGCCGTCTTTGAGGATCTTTTCACCGATGCCCGGAAACCTGGTGTTGAGATCAGCGAGAAGCTCTGAAAGAGTTGTTCCCTCTGCTTCAACCTCTGGTT
>QIDD01000044.1 GCA_003230355.1 Methanobacteriota archaeon | reverse complement strand
GGTCATCACAACAAGAACCGTGGAGCTGGTAACAGGGGCGGTGTTGGAATGGCGGGCGGCCACAAGGGCAAATGGACGTGGATTGTTAAATTCGCCCCCAATTACTTTGGCAGGCATGGTTTCAAGGTGCCGGTTGAAGCGAAAAACATCTACCAGTCTATAAATGTAGGTATTCTCGACGAGTTTATCGCTGTCCTTGTAACTGAGGGCGTGGCAACCGAAAAAGCCGGGAAATTTGAAGTTGATCTTACGAAGACTGATTATTCAAAGGTGCTTGGATCCGGCAAGGTAACAAAGAATCTGATGGTTACTGCTGAGTCCTTTTCTCCGCGCGCTGTAGAAAAGATTGAGGCTGCAGGCGGTAAGGCAGTGTCTGTATCTGATGGAATGGAGTGACGAGGGTACATAATGGGTTTTCTGCACAACTTTGAAGGAATCCTTACAAACCTTCCTGAAGTTGAAAAGCCTAGATATTCTCTTTCCTTCAATGATAAGCTTAAGTGGACAGCGCTTATGCTTGTCACATATTTCGTACTTTCTGAAACCGCGCTTTATGGTCTGAATCCTGATACAATCGATCTCTTCGCAAACCTTCGCGCTGTACTTGCAGGAAGCTTTGGTTCAATCATCACACTCGGCATCGGGCCGATTGTCACAGGCTCCATCATCCTTCAAATACTCGTAGGCGGAAAACTCATCGACCTCGATCTGTCAAATCCCAAGGATCAGGCGATATTTCAGGGCACTCAGAAGACGCTTGCCATATTATTTACGGTCTTTGAAGCGATTGTCATGGTCCTTATGGGGGCGCTGGCGCCTGACCCGGCATTGGTGGCCACAAATGGATATCTTCCGATGGTTCTGCTCCTCATAGCCCAGCTCACAATAGGGGGCGTTCTCATACTGTTCATGGATGAAGTTGTTTCTAAATGGGGCTTTGGCTCAGGCATCGGGCTTTTCATCGTGGCTGGTGTGTCGTCGTCAATCATCATCGGTGCCTTCAACCCCTTCCCAGCCGCTGTAGGAGCAACCGAGCCGGCAGGGCTTATACCGAAGTTCATCTTTCTCATCACGAAGGGCAGAGGTGATGTTACAACTCTTATCCCAATCGCCGGAACACTCATTGTCTTTGCGATTGTCGTATATTTTGAGACTATGCGAGTGGAGATACCTCTCACCTACGGCAGATTCCGCGGCGCCCGCGGCCGGTATCCGCTTAAATTCATATATGCAAGCAACATCCCGGTAATCTTTGCAAGCATTCTCATGGCCAATGTCCAGCTCTGGGCAACGCTGCTGGATAAGATCAACCGTCCTTATCTCGGCACTTTCGTGGCTGGCAGCCCTATTAACGGATTGGCATTTTATATGCGACGCCCCCAACCCATTGGACAGGCAGAGTTTTCAATCGTCCACGCACTCATTTACACCGTTATTCTATTGATTCTTTCAGCAATGTTTTCAAAGTTTTGGGTTGAAACAGCGAGCATGGATTCTAAGACGGTTGCAAAACAGCTTCAAGACGGGGGAATGCATATCCCCGGCTTCAGAGGTGACATCAGAATCATCGAAAAAGTATTGGATAAATACATCCCTCCTCTTACAATTGTCGGCGGCTTGGTTGTAGGGCTTCTCGCAGCCTTTGCAGATATTTTGGGCGCTCTTGGCGGAGGCATGGGTGTTCTACTCACCGTGGGTATAGTCTATCAGATGTATGAGCAGATGGCAAAAGACCAGCTCATGGAAATCCACCCCATGCTTAAGGGGATTTTAGGCTAAGGAGCCATAATTCATGGCAGAGCACAACGATTTTGTGGTAACTCCCTGGGAGGTTTCAGGGGAGATAGACTATGAGAAGCTGATTAATGATTTTGGTGTGGACCGAATCACGCCTGAGCTTATGAAGCGGTTGGAAGGGCACACCGGCACTCTGCACACCCTTCTGCGCCGTGGTCTGTTTTTTGCACATCGTGACTTGGGCTGGATACTTGACGAATATGAAAGGGGCAACCCTTTTTATCTCTACACAGGCAGAGGACCGTCAGGCCACACTCATCTCGGACACCTCGTGCCCTGGATGTTCACACGTTGGCTTCAGGAAAAGTTCGGGTCTAAACTCCTTTTCCAGATGACAGATGATGAAAAATTCCTCTTCAACCCTGGGCTTAGTCTGGAGGAGACGAACAGCTTTGCCTATGAAAACGCGCTTGACGTAATTGCTCTTGGATTCAATCCAAATAAGACTGAGATTTTTTCTGACATCGATTACTGTAAGACTCTTTATCCTCTTGCCTTGGGTGTTGCAAAGAAGATCACTTATTCAACTACGAAAGCGGTTTTCGGCATGCGAAATGACTCAAACATCGGTCAGATATTTTTCAGCAGTGTGCAGGCAGTTCCGGCCTTTCTTGAATCGGTTAGACAAGGGCGAAACATCCCCTGCCTCATCCCCCACGCAATCGACCAGGACCCATATTTTCGTGTGGCCCGCGACGTACTCCCCAGGCTCGGATATTTTAAACCGGCGTCGATTCAAGGGAGATTTCTCCCAGGTCTTGCGGAGGGCGGCAAGATGTCAGCTTCAATCCCTGAATCTGCGATCTTCACAACAGACACTGAGAAAACAGCGAAGAAAAAGGTGATGAACGCATTTACCGGTGGGCAGGCAACTGTTGCAGAGCAAAAAAGGCTCGGCGCAAATCCTGATATCTGCCCGGTCTATCATTACATGACATTTCTCTTTGAAGACGACGACACAAAGCTGAAAGAACAATACGCGCGGTGCAAGGCGGGCGAGCTACTCTGCGGCGAACATAAACAAATCCTTGCAGAAAAAGTAGCAGCCTTCCTAAAATCACATCAGCAAAAACGGGAGAAAGCAAAGGAAAAAGACTAACAAAGTTATGTGTGGCGAACGATCCGGTGATAAATAAGCTGAACAACACCTGCATCCTCCTTTTTAATCCGCGCCAAATGATGATTTCGAAGAATGTTCACAGCCGTCTGAACACGTAAATGATCAGAATCATCCGAAACAGACAGAGTCAATTCCATAAACTCAACTTAACAGAGCAATCGCCCATATAAACCATTCCACACAGTCCAAGCCAGATTCATCAGCCCAAAATAAACCCAAGCCAAACCAACACAGAAAACTTCATAAAGAATGATAGGATGACACATACGTTCAACATATTTGCTGTCGTAGCTCAGTAGGTAGAGCGCGTGGCTGTTAACCACGTGGTCGCAGGTTCGAGTCCCGCCGACAGCGCTGCACATTTTTCTTCTGTAAGAAAAACCACTTCGTGTCACGAAATTTAAAGCAGAGCTTTAGAGCGCCAAAAAGAACCCAAATTTTGCTTGTGCAAAATTCTCCATAGGATGTTCTTTAATCTCTCGACACCGAAAATTACCCCAAAACCCGAAATTTAAGCTGGACTTAAATTTCTCCCCACATTGCTCGACAATGGGTTCACTCGCTTGCTATCACTCCTCATCCAGCGATTTAGTGTAATCCAGTGTTTTCTACTCAAAATTGAGTTGCTACTCAAAAATTATATATACCACTGCGGAACAAAATCGCATTGAGGTAATTAATATGGTAAATCTTGGAATTGTAGTATCAGAATTCAACTATGAAGTAACAACAGCAATGCTTGGACTGGCAAAAGAGCACGCAGAGTTTTTAGAGGCAAAGATTATAAAAATTGTCACAGTGCCCGGAGTCTATGACATGCCGCTTGCAGTAAAAAAACTCCTCGAAAAAAAAGACATCGACGGCGTAGTCACACTGGGAGCAGTAATCGAAGGGGAGACAGACCACGACGACATCGTGGTGCAGCACGCCTCGCGAAAGATAACCGACCTCTCACTGGAATTCAACAAACCCGTGTCACTCGGCATATCAGGCCCAGGGCTCACAAGGCTTGAAGCGCTTCAACGCGTGGGATATGCAAAGCGAGCCGTTGAAACAGTCGTCAAAATGGTGAAAAAACTCAAAGAACTCGATGAGTAAATGAACTGCTGCTCAGACGTGGGAATAGTTGTCCTGGGCTCGCAGGAAGAACGCCACGGCCTCCTCCCCGCCGACACTGACACCAAGCTCACAGTCCATGTTGCATTTAAGGCCGCGGCTCAAACTGGTGCAAAGCTCGTGGGGATTGTGAACTCGGCAGCCGAATATGATTACATAAAACATGGCCGGCACTTTCCAATTCCAGTTGTTGTTCACGACCTGAAATGCGTTGTTGAAACCGCGATAGAACGGCTTGGAATCGAAAAATTCGTGGTTGTAAACGGCCACGGCGGAAACACGCTCATTGCCGGGCACCTGCCAAAACTCGCAGAACAATTGGACGTGAAAATCGCCTTTAACAATGCGATTGTGAAGTTTGAGGGAGCGCACGCCGGATCTGGCGAGTGCTCAATGGCAGTTGCTGCAGATGTGGTTGGTATAGCTAATCTCGCAGGCCAGGATAACTTTGAAAAATACCCTGAAGTCGGGTTTGTAGCCATGCGAGAAGCTCATGTCAACCCAAAGATAAAAAAGCTAGCTGAAAAAACGGCGGATGAAGGCGTGCAAGTCGATATTGAGCTTGGGCGCCGGCTGCTCAAAAAAGCAATTGACGATGTAATATCAATGCTAAAGGCTATATAACATGGATTCTTGAAAACCGTGCGCCCTCACCCCAGAATTGTTGTGCCCCTATTCGTCAAGTACCTTCGTATTTACTGAGTTTTTCTTTAAGCTCGTTTATTTCTTCTTTAAGCTCAACCATCCTCAGTTCTCGCCCCACAGTTCGCTTTTGCCATCTTTCAAGTTCATTAACCTTTTGCTTTAAATCACTGGTACGTTCATCTACGCGTATTTCCAGCTCTTCTTTGGAGTGTTCAAGGGATTTTAATAGTTGATCTATTTCGTTGAAGCCTATCCTGCCTAAGAAAAGGGCTATGGACATTCCGGCAACCCAGAAAATGGTGACAGATTCAGATGTTGTGAAGCTGAAGTTTTGTAGAAAAGGAATCTTTAATAATGCGCTTAATCTGCCCACACCCTCTAATAATATCGGTGATATGATGATCAACATAAAAAGTCCGAGGTTTCGGAACTGAGGTTTTGCTATGATCTTCAGCATACGGTAGATAGGGTAGAGGGCGAGTAATGAAAGTGCAACGAATGCGTAGATTCCGAATTTACCCCATATGACAAGTATCTTCAGCCAAAGAGTGGCCTCGGCAGGCTCCCGCTTTCCCTGCAGTGTCAGGACCGCAAGATCCACGTTTTCAATGAGGCTGTCCAAATTCTCAAGAGTGGGATTTCTCCGGGAGTCAACAAAGCTGTTTCTTATGATTATGAATAGTTCAGGGTCAGCATCTGCAACAGTGTCTCTGATCTGATTGAACACAACAAGTGCGTCACTTATCGTTGATAAGGCCAGTCCCGATTGACCCTGGTTTACATAAGCTTTAGCACTTACAACATAGTCCCTGACTAAAGCAAGCTGAACTATCTCGGCCGAACCTTTACCACCGAATTCCAATGTCTTGGCAATGAGGCTTATGCTGTGGCCATGGCCGATTCCAGTATTTGCAGAACCTCTTGAATCGTCATTAACAGCGATACTAAAGCGGTAGGTCTTTGCTGTGTCAAACTGGATATCATCTGGGTTTTCTGTAACCAGTTTTCTCCTAATCTCGAGATGCCACTCTCCATCTATATACACGCCCTTTGCATCTATGTCGCCGGCGCTGCCAAAAGGCTTTTGCTGGATATAACCTGGTACAGTGTAGTTCACAGGAATCTCACTACCGTCGTTCAACTGGTCGAGAGTTGAAAGCTCCACTGCTTCGCCTTCCTCTATCTCCCCTGCCGTTAGATATTGGGTGTCATCGCCCACGGCATCAGGCTCGTAGTAAAGTGGTCCGATGTAGTTGCCCTCTTTGTCTGTTTTTGTGTTCTTCCTCTCTGGAACATAACCTGGGGCCGCTGCATCTAGCTTGGAAGACTGCCAGGTCTTATTAATCTCGAATTTTGAGTAACCCGGTTTTATCTTTTCGCCTATAATTAAGGTGTCGTCAAGATATTTGTCGCTCATGTAGCCGGCGGCATTGTCATATGCGGCATGCCACTTCCACATGTCAACGCTCTCATTAGGCCCGTTTGTATGCATTCTGTCTGCGTGGCATGTAATAGCACAGCCGGCGATGTCAAAACCTTTCACACTGTCGGCAATGTTGAAGAAGAGGGTAAAGATGTCCTGGGCACTGCTTTTCGGAGGGATCCAGGAGGTGCCGTTGTAACTCCAAAGAAGCTTGTCACTCTGGCTCTTGTCAGGCCAATTGATGTATAGGTAAATGTCTTCGTCATCATATAACGCTTTGATGAGCACATCCACGTTTCCTACCTTTCCATCAAAAACCGGAACATGAAGCACTTTTGCGTTCTCCCAGGCGGATTCATTCGAGTAACCATCAATAGTAAGGGGCTCGCTTATTCTCTCCGCCGTTAAAATGGTACTTTTTTCCTCTGCCCCTGCAGCGATGGATATGGTGGAAAAAATAAAAAATAGAACTATAAAAAGCCGAATAATGCTGGCTTTTTTATCAACCCATCCATGAAAAAACCTCGATTTTTCGGTAAAGAGCAATCTTCCACCTTAGTTTCCATTATATATGGTTCTAGTATGATATACTTTTCCCTTTTATAAAAACCTTTTTCATGGCCCCCTCAAAAAACATGCTATAATTAGAAAAATCGACTAAAACACCTTAGTAGTTGTGAATACTAATACATGTGAGTTCTACTCCCAGCAATCGAACAGAAACGTTCGATTGGTTTTATCATAGAACAATCATTGGAGAAATTTGCGACGAGCAAATTTCGGGTTCTTTTTGATGCGGCATTTTCGGTGTCGAGCGACCAATATCACTCCATTGGAGAATTTCGTGATAGCGAAATTTGGGTTCTTTTTGATGCATATTTTTCTTGCATAAGAAAAAGATGCCGGGGACGGGATCCGAACCCGCGACTTCCACGTTTCCCAGGTTGATTTTGAGTGCTCTTTTGTTTCTATTTCTCCTCTTTTTTTTTGGTTGGAAAAATAAACCCTATGAGCGTGGCACTCTAACCAGGCTGAGTTACCCCGGCGTGTTTTTGGTTTGGCTCCTATAACTTGTCTTGTCTATTTTAAACTTTCCCCTTTTTGCATACGGCTGTGAGAGTGGGGGATAGCTTTTTATCTTTGTCTTCTTTCAAATTGTTTTTATATGGCGAAGAGGCGGGTGATTGACAAACGGCGGGCGAAGAAGCTTGCGCGGGAGCGTATGGATATTTTGTTTGGCCTTGCCAGAGAGGTTTTTGCCTCTGAACCAGAGCTTGCCAGGCGTTATGTTGTGCTCGCCCGAAGGATTGGTTCTCGCTGTAATGTGCGCCTCACCCCTGGTGATAAGCTCAGTGTGTGCAGAAATTGCAATGCTTTACTCGTGCCTGGTGTGAACTGCCGGGTGCGCACCCATGCCCGGCGGGTGGTTGTCACATGCCTTGACTGCGGAGGAGTGCGAAGAGTGCCTGTGACAAGGGAACGCAGGGGTAAACTTAATAAAGCTCCACTTGTAAACACTGGCTAAACTAAAGGTGAAATGATTATGACAACAGTTTACGACGTGCCCAGTTCAGAGCTTATTATGAAGGTTTCAGGCAAGCTCAAGAAGGTGAAGCAGATTACTCCGCCCGAATACATGAAGTATGCTAAGACCGGAGTGAGCAGGGAGATGCAGCCCACGCAGGATGACTGGTGGTACACACGGTGCGCCTCCATTCTCAGACGGGTTTATGATAATGGCCCTATTGGTGTTAACAGGCTTTCCAAGCTTTATGGTTCAAAGAAGAACCGTGGTATGAGGCCTGAGAAGCGCAGGAAGGGGAGCAGCTCCATTGTTCAGGATGCTTTAATTCAGCTTGAGGCAATTGAGCTTGTGGCTACTACGAAGAGGGGCAGGGAGCTCACACAGAAGGGTGTGTCTCTAATGGATAAGTCTGCTCACGAGGTCAAGAAGGGTATTCCTGAGCTTTCGAAGTATTAAATCGCTGGGAGGTGTTTAGCGGCCTATGGATGAGCTTGATGCACTGAGGAAGAAGAGGCTTGCTGAGCTGCAGGCACAGGCTGAGTCTGAGCATGTGCAAAAGGAGCAGGTTGAACAGGCAGATGCACAGATCAAACAGATTCTTTCTCAGATTCTAACACCGGAGTCTCGCTCTAGGCTTGCGACGATTAAGATGGCGAAGCCTGAGTTTGCCTCGCAGGTTGAGATGCTTCTTATCCAGCTTGCCAGGTCAGGTCAGATTCAGGGCAAGATTTCTGACGCTCAGTTCAAGGCGCTTCTAGCCAAGATTTCCAAGCCGAAGAAGGATTTTAATATTCGAAGGGTTTAGGGTAGGCTGTGCTCTGGTTTATCCTTTCCCTTGGATCTGCGTTCTTTGACGCAACATATTTTATGCTTATCAAGCGATATTTGAAGACCGCTGATTTCTATCTCCTCGCGGCAGGGGTTTCAATCTTTTCATTCTTGGTCACGATGTCGGTTTCGCTCTGGCACGGCCTGCCCGAAATTGGAGCTGATTTTCTCCCTTATTTTCTGGCTTCATCTGGCTTTGAAATAGTGGCGATGATCCTTTATTTCAAGGTGCTTGAATCTCATGATATGTCGCTTACAATGCCGATTCTCTCTTTTACGCCGGTCTTTCTAGTTGTAACATCTTTTTATATCCTTGGCGAGGCTCCCACAATAGTTGGGCTTATGGGTATTTTGCTTGTTGTTGCAGGCTCATATATCCTAAACCTTGACAAGGGCAGCAGAAGCGTGCTCCATCCTTTTAAGGTGCTGTTTAAAAATCAGGGGACTCGGATGATGCTTGGCGTCGCCATAATCTGGGGTGTGGAGACGAATTTCATCAAAGTAGCTGTTCTCAACTCAGACCCTTATTTCACGGCCGCCGCCTTTTCACTCGTCCTTGGAGCCGCGTTTCTCACACTCGCCTATGTGAAGGGTGAACCTATAATCAGCGGTTTTCGCAGACATGGCAGGTCTTTTTTCATCGCAGGACTCGCAGTATCCCTTTCAGCGGTTTTCACAAACATAGCCTTCACAATGCAGATAGTATCCTATGTTGTCTCAATCAAGCGGCTGAGCGTTCTCTTCAGCGTTTTCTACGGCGTCTTTCTCTTCAATGAAGACGATTTCAAGAAGAGAATCGCCGGAGCAGGGGTCATGGTTTTAGGATCGGTTGCCATACTCCTATTTTAATAAGGAGCTTTTACATATTACCTGCTATGGAGCTGGATTTCGGGATAAAAAAATCTACGGGAGCAGAGTGGAGCAGATGAAAAACAAGCTGAAAGATGAAAAAAGCCCTTATCTAAGGCAGCACGCAGACAACCCTGTGGACTGGTATCCCTGGGGCGACGCGGCCTTTGAAAAAGCTCGATTGGAGGACAAGCCAATCTTTTTGTCCATCGGCTACTCCACCTGTCATTGGTGTCATGTAATGGCCCATGAAAGCTTTGAAGACACTGATGTAGCGCGCTTGATGAACGATGCCTTTGTCTCGGTCAAAGTGGATCGGGAGGAGCGCCCTGACATTGACAGCGCATATATGACGGCTGCACAGCTCATGACCGGCGCGGGGGGTTGGCCGCTGACAATCATCATGACGCCTGATAAAAAACCCTTTTTCGCAGCCACATATCTTCCAAAAGAAAGCAGGCAGGGGCGCGTGGGGATGATTGATCTCATACCGCGTGTTAAAGAGCTCTGGACCACTCAGAGGGAGGGCGCGATTAAAACTGCGGAGGATCTTACAAGGCAGCTGAAAAACATTGGCACACAGGCTCCGGGCGGCGCCCTCGACGAAGCATTGGTTGGTTGAAAAGGCAGTTAGACTGCTTTCAGAACGTTTTGACAAGCAATACGGCGGATTTTCAGACAGGCCCAAGTTCCCGACACCCCACAACATACTTTTCCTGCTCAGGCACAATAGAAAAAGCGGGAGCAGTTGGGCACTTCGAATGGCTGAGACTACGCTTGAAAACATGCGCCTCGGCGGGATATACGACCACCTTGGAGGCGGCTTTCACAGGTACAGCACGGATGAGCGATGGCTAGTGCCGCATTTTGAGAAGATGCTTTATGATCAGGCGCTGCTTGCAGTCGCGTACACTGCGGCTTATCAAGCCACAAAAAAAGAGGAATATAGAGAAACGGCTGATGAGGTTTTAGCCTATGTCCTCCGAGATATACGCTCTTCAGAGGGTGGGTTTTACTCGGCTGAGGATGCGGACAGCGAGGGAGTGGAGGGTAAATATTACCTATGGAGCTTTGACGAGCTTTTCACAATACTTGGCCGGGAGAAGATGGAGCTTGCAACCAGGGCTTTTAACATCGATATAGAGGGTAACTATATTGACGAGGCCACGCGGTGGCGCACAGGCGAAAACATCCTTTATCTGGCTAAACCTTTGGACGTGCTTGCAGGAGATATGGGGCTGTCTGTTGACGATGTGGCAGCAGGTCTCAGGGAAATTCGGGAAATCCTTTTTCAGGCGCGCTCTAAGCGTGTGAGGCCTAGTTTGGATGATAAGATCCTCTGTGATTGGAACGGGCTGATGATTGCGGCTCTCTCGGTTGCAGGGCGCGAACTCTACATTGACGCTGCGAAAAAGGCTGCAGACTTCGTGCTCGATGAGATGAGAACCGATGATGGCAGGCTTCTGCATCGTTACAAGGACGGTGAGGCAGGGATACAGGGTTTTCTCGAGGACTACGCCTTTTTCTGCTGGGGTCTGCTTGAACTTTATGAGACTACCTTTGATGTTAAATATCTGAGCAGTGCTGTGAGCCTCACAAACAGGATGATTCTGCATTTCTGGGACGAAAAGGAGGGTGGCTTCTATCACACACCTGATGACGGTGAGGAACTGATACTGCGTAAAAAAGAGGTTTATGACGGCGCGGTTCCATCGGGTAACTCGGCGGCCATGTATAATCTGCTGCGCCTGAGCCGATTG
>QIDD01000043.1 GCA_003230355.1 Methanobacteriota archaeon | reverse complement strand
GGTCCGGCCTTTCTTCTCCTTCCAATAGAAGTTTTTCGCATAATGGTCTTCGTGTACGTGAAAGCTCGCGATCTCAAGCTCTCGCTCAGGTCGTGACGCTGTTTCAAAGGGCAGGGCCACTGTGAGGTCGTATGTGCGTGCGTAGTCCCGGTCCTCGCCCTCCACCTTTTCGCCGGCATGCTCAAGATACACTGCGGTTGTGGCATCAACACGCCATTCCACATCAAAGACTTCTTCCATGATTTCAATGGATTTATCCCGGACCTCGTCGCGAATCGATATTGCGTCTTCAGGCGAGCCTATCCAGACAAACTCCATTCGTTTGAACTCGGAAAGCCGTTCCAGTCCTTTGAGTCCTCCGCTCTCGTATCGCCATGTAGGGCCGTAGCTGTCAACAAACCGTAGGGGCAGCTTGTCCCGGTCCACAGTGCGTTTTTCCCAGATGTCGTAGAATGGCTCGCACTGCGCGTAGGCAAGTGAGAACTCCGGCGGCGCCAGGTTTTGCATTAAGCCTTCAGGATTTGTCTGCCCTGTGATCTTCACGGTGTCTTTGAAGCGCTCCCACTCAGCGGGGTCTCGTGTTGCCGGAGGGCAGACTCACCACATCTCATTGGGGTTGCCGAAGAGCTGGCCCTTCTTTTTCTGCACGTCAAGGGGCACGATCTTTGGGAGCATGACCTCCACAAAACCCAGGGGCCTTGCCACACGCTCCATAACAGTGTCTTCAATCGCCCGCCAAAGCGCTGCATAAGAGGGGAGAATCGTCCACACACCTCGTCCCATATGTTTCACCCAGTTGCGTTTGGCAAGTTCTGTTGTGGGGTCTTCGCGCAGCCTGTAGCGGTTGAGCCTGGGCTCGCTTTCACTGTGTCTTTTTGAAAACTCGGCCTTCCCGCTCACACGCTCCTCTTTTATCTTCTCTTCAAGCCGTTTTAAAATGCGGTCAGGATATCTATTCTCAAGGGCTGTTTCGTCAAGCTCGTCGAATACTATGTGGGCTGTTTTGCCAACAATTTCGATTTCCTTTACAAATGGCAGTGTTATCTTGCCTGCCGGAACCTGGTCCAGCGGATACCATGCCTCGTAGCTTTCAACCGCGACTCCTCTAACACCGATTCCCTGCTCCCGGCCCAAGGCCTGGGAAAGCCGTTTTTTGATCCGCAATATCGCATCGTGGGGGCGGACATGGCGGCCTGATTCAAGTATCAAAGTGACTTTGTCTTTTCCGATTTCAACCGATTTTATCTCGCCTCCCTGCTCACCCTTTGGCACACCTTTTTTCAGTGCTTCCCTCGCGCCTTCAATGTGTCTTTCAACGGCCGCTCTATCCTTGATTTCACCGCTGAGCTCAAGTCTGGCCTTCATTAGAAACTTCATAAAAAGTCCTCTTCACCACAGGTTGTTCCCTGACCAGATGCCCTGGTCTTCCGGCTCTGGTTCCGGCTCTGGTTCCGGCTCTGGTTCCGGCTCGTCAAGGGCGTCCAAAAGGATGCCGTAGTATTCCAGCAGATGCTCGATTGAATGAAGCTTTGCGTTTTGAGAGAAGGTCTTGTTTGCCTCAAGGACTTTTTCAATAAACCCGCTCACCTTCTCCTTCATCTCGACAAAGTCTTTTTTGCTCTTTAGGCTGAAGAGAAAATCGCGCTCCAGATATTTGCAGAAATCGAGGATGAAACTTAATATCACATATCGGTTTTCGAAGTCTTCCCGGTTCATGTCAGATATGAGGTCAATGAAGGTCTCAATCTGACTGTTTACATCCGCCTTTGAGCCGACGTCTGAAAAAAAGCTGTGCGACTTGCGCAGATTTGTGAAAGCATTGCTTGAGCGCCCCTCCTTCTCCTTAGTATATGCATTAAGCGCTTCATCGAACTCTTTTCCAGTGAACATCAAAATGAAATAGCGGCCATCAAATAAATATTTAATCATGAAGCATAATAGTCTTCGAACGGAGGCGATATAATGGCGGTTGTGAAAACAGGTATAGATGGTATGGACTCCCTTTTTTCAGAGGGCGGTTATCCCAGTGGAAACTCAATCCTTGTGGTAGGCGGGCCTGGAGCGGGCAAGACGATTTTTTCAATGCAGTTTCTCTATGAAGGCGCGACAAAATACGGCGAGAACGGTATCTTTGTCTCGCTTCTGGAACACCCGGAAAAGATTCGAAAGCACGCGCTCAAGTTCGGCTGGGATATTGAAGCGCTCGGAGAGGAGGGAAAACTCACACTTATCGATGCTGTCACTCAGAGGGTGAAGAAGACCGATATCGATATGAAAGTTGCCAGGCGAGGGCTTGATATGTCCCACCTGCTGGGTATTCTTGAGCAGACTGTGAAAGACACAGGGGCAAAGCGGGTTGTGGTCGACGCGATTTCAGCGCTTGCCCTGAGCATGAGCGATATCTTTGAAGTTAGAACTGAGATGCTCAGACTATCTCTCAGCCTTGCCGAAATGGGTGTGACAACGCTGATTATCAGTGAGGCGAAGCGAAACGATATCGGGACGAGCGAGTTTCCGGTGGAGGCATTTCTCTTTGACGGGATAATCACACTTCATCTCGACAGCGATGCCCAGAAGCGCAGGCTTGCCATACGTAAGATGCGAGGCGCAAAACACACCCTTGGAAGCTATGTGGTGGATCTCTCAGAAGATGGAATTAAAATCATTGCCTAAATTCTGGCTCTGGCGAGTGCTTTGAAGATGAGTTTGGCTGCGAGTATCTGTGAGTATGGGTCATAGGCCGGGGCAAGCTCGCTTAGGTCCATTCCCCCCAGCCGACAGCCCTTGAGAAAATCCAGGCTTTCAACAAGGTCCCGATAATATATTCCGCCAGGCTCTGGGTTGCATACTCCCCGTGCCTCCGCCGGATCAACTGCATCCAAGTCAATAGATAGATAAACACTTCTTCCCGCTGTGAGGCTTTCGATCTTTTTCTGCGCGCCTGCTTTGTTGCGATAATAGTCCAGCGCGCCAATGTATTTTAGCCCTACTTTATCTGCTTCAGAGAGCTCTTCTTTCGACGCAGATCTCACGCCTACAACTAGGATGTTTTCAGCCCCCACAAGTTCTGCAAGCCTGCGTGTGACCGATGCGTGGGAATGCCTGTTTTCAAGATAGTCGTCCCGGTAGTCGAGGTGGGCGTCGAAGACCACGTAAAAAATGTCTTTATCCAAGGCTTTAGCCGCGAAATATGTGATTGTGTGCTCGCCGCCGAGACAGACTGGAACAGCGCCTGCGCCGATGATTTCTGTGATTGTTTCAACCGCTCTTTTCTCGGTTTCAAGGTAGTTTCCGAATGAAACTTCAAGATCGCCGAGATCACATATCGAAAGATTCAGGAGATCAGACCCATCCTCCAGGTCATAGTCTTCCAGGTCCCTTGACGCTTCTCGAATCGCGTTTGGACCGAATCTTGAGCCTGTGCGATATGATTCAGATGAATCAAAGGGTATGCCCAGGACTGCAAATTTTGCTTCTGCAAGGGTCTCTTCTCGTCTTGCAAATGTCTGGGGAACTCTGTACATCAGTTTCCTCTAACACGCACCAGCTTCTTTCGGCCCATGGCCTCGATATACTCGACCTCAGCTCCTTCGATGGGTGTGCCTTCAAGGTCTTTGGGTGCAGATGCTTCGAATGACTCGAATGATACCAGGTCCATGAGCCCAAGCGTCTCGCCCTGCATGTGGGTTATCTGCGCGGTTTTGCGCTCGATGATCGGTGTTTCAACCTTGGTGCTCACCGGTTTTACAATGCTTCTTCTCTGGTTGTCGAGGATGCCTATTCCATCCACTCTGGCTTTCATGGAGCCGTGTTTACCTGTCTTTGCTGTTTGATAGCTCACGATTCTGCATGGCTCGCCGTCAAGGACGATGTAACTCCCCACCTTCAATGTCTTAAGCTCAACTTGTTTTGTAGCCAAAAAAACCACCTAGCTTGCGATGTCACTATCAGCTATATAAAATTTCTTGATGGGTGGATGGGGCCTGTGGTAAAGGGTAACAAAGCGGAGTTATCTAAATTAGGATTACCACAGGTTAAACTATAACTATTTATAATTATATTTAAATCTTTCGACAACCCAACTGCGGTCAAGGGCAGCGATCAACGTCGACGCCCGCGGACCCCGCTCCTCACCAAGAATCGTGAGATAAACAGCCATAAAAGCGTCCCTCGTCTGCAGGCCGATACTCTTTGAAAGCCGGTAAATCTCGCCCTGAATCTCCTCCTCAGAATGCCCGCCAGCCTCCAGAAAATCGGCAAGGCCGCAGAGAAAAAGACTCTGATCCCCGCTGAGCCGAATGTCCTTTGAATCCTCTGCAAGCGACGGAATCCCCTCGCCATATTTCTCAGCCCACAGCCGTGCTTTAATCAGCCTATCGATAATTAATTGATGGACTTCCTCTGAGTAATGACCCGTCCGTTTCACGCTCTTGATGAATGCACCTTCATCAAAAAAAATCTTAGAAAGAAAGGCGACCATGGAAAAAGAAATGCCCAGCGCAGGGGCTGCATCACCTATCTGAGAGATCTCAAAGAGCCGCTTCTGCGTAGGCTCAAGCCTCCCACTCCAGTATCCAGCCGCAGTCCTGTCATACTCATCATAAAGCTTGGGCAGCTCAGACCAGGAGAAGTTGCGTGTCTTCATGAGTTTTTTGTTATAGAGAAATCGAAGGAGCTCAGCAGGCGCGACTTCAAGCCAATCACGGGGATAGACCACGTTACCGACACTGGCGCTCATCTTTTTGCCGTCGATCATGAGATGCTCATAAAATATTGGAACTGGCATTGGATAGCCGAGCACCCTCTCACATAGCTCGCCGTTCACAAAAAAGGCACTGTTCGGAACCGCGTACTCCTTTCCAGCCCCTTCTGAAGAGACCTTCCAGAGAGCCCACTGAGCAGCCCACTCACCCTTCCACATAAGCTTGCCCTCATCACGCATTGGGTCAGCCTCACCTTCGTGTCCGCATCCACGGGCGGTTGTGCTTTCAAACTTGTAGTCGCTGCATGTATAGGGGAGCCTCCCATCCTCGGTGAAATCATGAACGCGGGGTGTGATGATCTTTCCGCAGTTCTTGCACACAGGCGTCCAGGGCGCCCAACCAGATCGAAGCGGATTATTCTTGTCACGATATCTGTTCTGGATCTCGATTACAACCTCCAGGTTTTCGAGCATCTTTTTAATATAGGGTTGGAAGGAGCCTTTTTGATACTCGTCCATCATCGAGTGCTGGGTCATCCCAACACCTACAAATTGAGGGAGGATTTCGTCTCTGTAAAATTCTACGAAATGTTCAGCGTAGTTTTTGTGACGACACTCCCAGGGATCAGGAATCTTAGACACTGGCATGCCAATATACTTCTCAAAATCCTCTGGCACACCCTCAGGAATCTTGCGAAGCGGGTCCATGTCCTCGGCAACCCAGATGAGACGGGCGCTGTGGCCTTTGTCAAGGAGCGCGCGAACAGCCGACTCCCCGCGAATCGTGTCTGACAGCCGTCCGATGTGCAAAACACCGGATATCGAGGCCGAGGTTTTCACCACATACTCTGAAATGGGCTCGATGTCTTTTTCGATGTAGCTGTACCGCTTCCGAGACACGATTTCATCGGCCTTCTGATCCGCCCAGAAGAGCTCTTTTCCGCTGTCCTTTACAGGTCTAATGTCTGCCATCAATCTCAATTGACCCTGCCAAGGATTAATATACTTTTTGAAACCAACCAGGGCTGAGATGATAAGACTTATTGCGGTGGGAAGACTGAAAGACCCGAATCTACGGGCGGGTTTCGATGAATACATTAAGAGGCTCACCGGCTTCACACGAGTGGAGGTGCTGGAGCTGAAGAATGGAAAAAATCCATCGGACTACATACGGCCCAATGATCTGGTTGTAGCCCTCGATGAAGGCGGTGAAAACCTCACATCCCACGCCCTCGCCGAATTAATAAAACAGCACCAGCTCACAAAAGACATTGTCTTCATCCTCGGAGGACCCGAAGGACTGGACACCACGGTTTTGAAAAAAGCTAACCTCTGTCTCAGCCTATCGAAGATGACGTTCACAAGCCAGTTTGCAAGACTCCTCCTCATCGAACAGATATATCGGGCATTTACAATCATCAAAGGAGTGAAATATCATAAGTAAGGCATAAAACTTTATAGTTTCATTAGAAAAGTTTGAAAAAGAAATGATCTATCGGGGGTGTTAATGACCTTGGCTTTTGAGTTCAACCATAAGAATTTGTTTTTCGTGGTTTCTTTAATATTGGTTTTTTCTGTTGCGACTGTAAGTGCTCAAACTGACATATGTAATATTGAAACTGAATTTCTAAATCTAACTGAAAAAAATGTAAGCTTAGAGTCCTACCAGATTATTGAAGTAGATTTCGACCATACGTTCAATACAATTTATTTTAATCCTAAAGTTGAGCGAGAAAAAATTAGCTTTAGATTTCGAAGCGATAGAGAATTTCAAGTATATGACTTAAGGATTTATAAAGAGAATAAATTGGTTTCTTTTAATCCACGTCCACAAATATCAATCAATGGTAAAGAATACTATCTTAAAAGAGTTATACCCACTGGCCAAATGGAAAATGTAAAAGTAACTTTCTTGATGGATAACGTTGTTCAAAAAAGAAGTGATAAATGGTATCCTTTCGATGTTTATTCCGTCTTTCTCAATAATCAGGAAATTAAAAATGGAAGTTCTATAAGTAGGAAGTATTGTTTTCCTAATGTAGATATTAAATTAAATATTTCTCCTAACGTGATTGTCAAATATATTACAAACGAATCGCCCCCTAGGGTTTTTTTATTACGGTTGCCATCTGTAAAGTCTGGTTACGGAAGTGTTCGAATGTTAGGGCCAATTACTCACACTAATGAACGCCAAGTAGAACATATTATCATTGAACCATATGCAGAAACATATGGCCCTATACCTTTTGATCTTGATATATCCTTTCAAAGAGGGTCGCTGACAAAATTCATTTTTGTAATCATGGTTCTCTACTTGACCTTTGTTACAACCTACGTAGTTGGGAAAGCATATAACAATAATTTCTGGGAAAAAGTATCAAAAGTTTATGTAACTTATTCTATCCTGCCCTGGTTGTTTTCAGAAATAACCACAACAATCACCCCTCCAAACAGACCATTAACAATAACGATATTCGATTATACTATTATTTGGCCATTTGTTTTGATAGGA
>QIDD01000042.1 GCA_003230355.1 Methanobacteriota archaeon | reverse complement strand
GAATAATGAAAACAAGTGTCGTATTTTCTAGACCAACCATCTTTTAAGATTTCAATCTTTATTATTAAATCTTACCAACAGCATTTTGAACTGAACCTGCACCTAAAATACTCGGAAAGTTATATTAAAGGTGCAAAGCCCCTGACACCCCAAGCTTTATAACCTTCTTTTAGGACAAGTTGAAGAAAGCAACAACAATTATTGATTTTAATAATCTGGAGTTGACAACGTGATAGATGTGCTACTGCTCATTGGAGCCTCGCTCTTCCTGGGTTTTATAGGTGGGAAATCCACTGAACGGATTAGAGCGCCTCATGTAGTTGGATTTATCCTGATCGGCGCGCTGCTTGGAAATCTCGCTCCAAATGTGTTTGACACAGCCACCCTGGACTCCCTTGATGTGATAAGCCTGCTTGCTCTTTCTTTCATCGGCTTTGACGTGGGCGGGGAGATGGCGTTTAAAGTGCTTCGAACCCTTGGAAAAACGATTCTCGCAATCGCAATCCTTGAATCCACAGCCGCCTTCGCAGTTGTAACAATCGCAGTCTACCTTTATACGAACACCCTCTATATCGCTCTGATCTTTGGAGCGCTTGCATCTGCAACCGCGCCTGCTGCAACCGTTGACGTGCTGCGTGAGTACCGCGCTTCAGGCCCGCTCACATCCACACTCTTTGCCGTTGTTGCAATTGACGATGCAGTCGCAATCATAATCTACGGCTTCGCATCTGCCTTTGCAAAAGTGCTTCTAGCAAAAGGAACCCTCTCTCTTGCAGGCATACTGGTTGGTCCGCTCTCAGAAATTATCGGCTCACTTATCCTGGGATTCATCCTTGGAACGGCGCTGCATATAATGATTACAAAGATACATGACAAAACAGAGCTGCTCATACTCACACTCGCCTTTATCTTGCTCACCACTGGAACAGCGACGACCCTGCATCTATCGCTCATCCTATCCAACATGGCCTTTGGAATGACGCTTATCAACCTCTCAACCTACGGAGATAAACGGGCATTTGACGCTGTCTCAGGGATCAGCCAGCCCGTGTACATCCTATTCTTCATCCTTGTGGGTGCGCGGCTGAATGTCGGCCTCCTCCCTGAGATGGGCGTGCTTGGAATTATATACATCGTCTTCAGAAGCGCCGGGAAGGTGGGCGGCTCCTTTTTAGGCGGAAGACTCACATCAACGCCTGAGGCTGTGCGCAGATACATCGGCCTCGGCCTGCTCTCACAGGCAGGTGTTGCAATCGGACTATCAATACAGGCTTGGCACGAGTTTCAGGCTTTCGGACCAGAAGGATATAAGCTCGGCCTACTTGCGATCAACGTTATTGCAGCCACAACATTTGTCTTCCAAATAGTTGGCCCGCCCCTTACAAAAATAGCGATATTCAGAGCGGGTGAAGCCCAGCCCGTTGAAAAGACCCGACAATAAAGATGCGAATTACTTTGTTGTGAGATGCCGCCTGAGAATTTTAGAATATATCCAGGGCTCATCGGCCCTGCCCTCAATCTCTTGAAGCGTGTTTTTAACCGATGAATCCATGTAGTCAGCGTGAAAGAGCGCGATTGCCTCAGCAAAGGCCGGGCGCTTTGGAGAACCGTATTCCAGCTCACCATGGTGGGAAAGTATCATGTGTATAATCTTGTTTCTAAGCTCAATAGGGAAGCCCTCGATTTCACTGGTTTTTCTGCTCGCCGTTTCAGAGGCTATCTGGATGTGGCCGATGAGCCGGCCTTCCTCTGTTATTTCAATGCTTGCAGTTGCATTGTATTCATCAATCTTTCCGCTGTCATGAAGCAGTGCTCCTGTTATCAATAGGTCTCGGTCCAGCTTGTAGAAACCGCAGATTGTGTCGCAGAGCTTTGCCACATTCACGCTGTGCTCAAGCAGTCCGCCCACATAGTTGTGATGGTTCGTCCGCGCCGCTGGAGAACGAAGAAAAGACTTTTTGAATGTTTCATCCTGAAAAAAGCTGGTTAGCAGGGCTTTTAGATATTGGTTTGAAATGGAGTTGATGATCTCGTCGAGCTTCTGCGTGAGGGCACTGATCTCCTCGGCGGGCAGCGATGGCAGAAACTCTGATGCCTCAAACTCGCCTGGTGCCGCCTTTTTCACATACTCCTCAGGCGAGCCGTAGCGCACCTCCTCGTTTATAGCGATAACTGCCTCTTTGCTGTATGAGTCGTGCATGCACCTTCCTTTAACACTCACCACATCACCTACTGCGAGTGAGGTGAAAAGGGCTTTTGCGGTTTCAGGGTTTTTGCCACCCCAGTATTTCAGCGTCATGTCGCCGGTTTTATTTCCAAGGCGCAGGACAAAAAAGACCCCGGGCTTATTGCTGTACTCGCGAAGCCCCTCACCAGCACCATCAATGCTTCGAATTGCAAAGGCGCCCTCCACCGAGTCCCCGGCCTTAAGCGAGCTGAAATCAGTCATAGAGATAAGGATGGGTCTGCATGGTTTTTAAATATTGGCGTTGTCTCTACTGCTCAAGCCTCTTTTCAATGGCCTCGCGTCTTTTTCTGAAAATCTCAATCGCCCGCTCCTGACTTTGAATAGCGTCTTTGAGCCCCTCATAATCTGTGGTGCCGGCGGCTCCAAACATATCCTTAAAGATTTTCAGCATGCTGCGGTGCAGGTTCTCAGCCCGCGAGACGATCTCATATGTACTGATAACATCGCCTGATGCGATCTCCTGCTTGAGAAGTGATTTCTTCTGAGATAGGTTTTCTAAAACTCTCAGAATCTCGGAAACCTTGGTTGTAAGGCCGTCCTTTGTAATCGGCTTTTGGATATAGTCTAAAAGCTCTGTAATGTTATGGCGCGCCGCATCTTCAGGTGTGAGCATCTTCGCAGTGAGCATGGCTACTGGAAGGCTTTTCAAATCATCCTGCTCCCGGATAAGCTTAAGTGTCTCCCAACCGTCGATGCGGGGCATCATAATATCCAAAAGTATTAGATCCGGCCTCAGCTCTTTGAGAAGTTCCAGCGCCACAACCCCATTCTTAGCACCGATGATCTCATGCCCCTCTTTTTGAAGTATTCTCTGCACAAGGATTACAATGTCAGGCTCATCGTCAACAATAAGTATCTGTGCCATAGAATCAACCTATAGCGAAATATTGCGGTAAAATAAGAGCAGATAAATAAATCATCAATGATATTTGAGAGGTCGTCGGATTTAAATCTTGCGATAAACAATGATTATCGGCTGGAAAAATATATTTATACTCTAAACATGGATTCAACTCTTATGAGCGATGAAATGATCAAGACGCTTGAAGAAATTGTAGAGGCGGAAAAAACGATGAAAACCAGGTTTCAACGGCTTTCTGAGAAGGCTGACACTCCTGAAATGCGCGCCCTATTTAAAGAGCTGGCCGCCGAGGAAGAGGGCCATGAAAAGGAGCTTGGGGAGAGGCTTACAGCGCTTCGCCTCCTGCGGGACGGGTAAGCGGGTATGGATATAATCGAAATACTTGAGAGTGCGATTGAAGGCGAAATCAGCTCAAAGGAAAAATATCTGAAGCTTGCGAAGGAAGCGACCGACCCTGAAACACGGGCGGCTCTGGAACAGCTTGCCCGCGACGAGGGAAACCACGCTCAAATCCTTCGAGACCGGCTCACGGCAATCAGACTAATGAACGATCTAGGCGGCGTGTAAAGCAGCTGTTTGAATCGATAGAAACACAATGTATGCAAACACTGCAAGCAGCGCCGTTGCGGAGAGTATAAGCCCGCGGTTGAGCTGCCATTTTTTCTTAAAACTTATGCCTACGAAATGAGTCATGGCAACGGACAGCGCTGCAAAGACAAATATCGTGAGAAAGCGCAGGTAAGGCGGGATTGTATCAAAGCGCTCCACCCCGATTATGTAATCCCATGAGGCGATGCTGTAGTAGAATATGATGATGAATTCCAAAACTCCTGCAGCCACTTGAAATGAGATAGCCTCCTCCTGCAAGTGTATGTTTTCCCTACTGCGCAGCAGCTCAACGCTTGTTCGAACCGTGTCGATTGCCGTCTTTATGTTTTTAATTGCAAAGCTTATTGAGGTTTCTTCTTCCCTGAGCCTGTCTATAAGCTCTGCTGAGGCCCTTGTTATTTCCAGCCCGCCCTCGGGGACAGTCCCAAATCCTTTCAGCCTGCTTTGCACAAGCTCCACATCCTCTTCAAGCGTGGTTCTAGCCTTTCGGATCAAGTGTCCGTCGTTGACGAGGATTGCGTATTTTGACGACAGCGTGTCAATGTCTCTTTCCAGCGACCCGATGAACTCAGGGTTCAAGGTCTCGCCCACGATGCTTTTATGGAGCAAGTCCCCGATTTCCTTGTCGATTTCCGCCTTTTCATTCATGATCCACTTCTGCTGGTTTTTGAAGTAGTCCCTCTCCATGTGCAGCTTGTGGATTGCGAAGTCGAAGAGCGGAAAGTCAAGCGTTAAAAAGTGCTCGACTGCCGCGGAATCCTCCCGGGGAGCGAGATAATATGTGTGCACCCTGTTGCCTTTTTTTTCCTCGAATTGATGGAGTCTGCCGAATCCTGTTTCAAGCAGGCTGTACCTCCTTCCAACCGTTGATTCAAAATCCTCCAGTCCGGCTTCATCATCGATAAGGATTTTCGCACGTCCAATAGCAGAGTCAATGTCTGGCAGACTGCTTAAATCTGTCCATCCCCCTGTGCCTGAGAAAAGCCCTGAAACGACAACAATATTTTTATGAAGTGAAATATATATCTGGGAGCCTGGTCCCTGAAGGGTCTTAAGATTTGTCAGCCCGTGGCTGTTGAACTGTTCATTAACCAGCTCAACCGCATCAGTGCCCCCTACTTCCACACCGGCCTTTTCTGCTAGTCCAGCCCAGAGTGCCTTTATCTCGCGTCCGTTGTCTTTGTGAAAATAGAAGTAGACGGCAACACTCACAGCTCCATTAGACATAGACAGTTTTTAGGCTTGGACATATATTATTTTTTGGGGTAATATTAATCAAGTAAAAACACAACCGCCTAGGTCTGGAGTGATATTATTATGGCGGAATGGAAGTGTTTGAAGTGTGGATTTGAGACTGGAAACGTGCGGTGCCGGCCTGCAACATGCCCGGCTTGCAGCGCGCCGAAAACAGACTTCGCTAAAAAAGAATAAATAGAAGCTCAGATAAGGATTGTTTTATGTCAAAAGCACTACCAGATAAATCAATTGATTGTGTCGGGCTCTACTGCCCTGAGCCTATATTCAAAACACGGCAGACACTTGACACAATGGAGGAAGGCCAGGTACTTGAGGTTCTAGCCGACGACCCAGGCTCAGAGGAGGATATTCCCAGGCTTGTGAAAAGACTTGGCCACGAGCTTCTTGAGGTTTCAAAAGAAGGGCAGGAGATCAGATTTATTATCAAGAAGACATAGGGAGGCAGGGGATTTTTGAAAACCGTCTATTTGGACTTCGCCGGCGCGACACCTGTTGACCCCCGTGTCAGAGATGGGATGGAGCCTTTTTATTCTGAGATATATGGCAACCCCTCGTCGATGCACAGTTTTGGCCGTGAGGCGGCTGAGGCCCTTGAATCTGCCCGTGAAAAGGTGGCAGGCCTCCTGTCAGCTCCAAAAAGTAAAAACATTGTTTTCACATCCGGCGCGACTGAGGCTACAAACCTGGCGATAAAGGGAATCGCCGGCCGAAGCAGCAACAAAAAAGAGATAATCATCTCTGCAATCGAGCACATCTCGGTTACAAACGTGTGCCGCTATTTCCAAAAACAAGGTTTCACCATTAAAACTGTGGGTGTCGATGAATACGGTTTTATCGACTTAGAGGAGCTGAAAAAGGCGGTTTCAAAAGAAACAGCCCTTGTTTCTGTAATGTATGCAAACAATGAGATCGGGACTATTCAGCCTGTTCGCGAAGTCGGAGCGATCACAGAGGATGCGGGCGTGCCCTTTCACTGCGATGCAACAGCGGCTGTGGGCAAAATACCTGTGAATGTCGTGGGAGACAAGATTGACATGCTCACAATCTCATCAAACGATATGTACGGACCAAAGGGAGTGGGCGCGCTCTACATGCGCGACGGCCTTCGAACTGAGCCGCTCCTCCACGGCGGCGGACAGGAACGAGGCATACGCTCCGGCACACAAAACCTGCCTGGAATCGCGGGCATGGGTACGGCGGCAGAACTTGCAGAAAAAGAAATGGAAAAACGAGCCGCCCACTTAATCAGTCTCAGAGACCCACTGATAAAAGGTATCCTGGATTCGGTGCCTGAATCCTATTTGAACGGCCACCCGAAAAAGCGGCTGCCCAACAACGCACACATAAGGTTCAGCTACATCGAAGGCGAAAGCATAATCCTCAGCCTCGACATGATCGGAGTCGCTGCAGCATCAGGCTCGGCCTGCACATCGAAAACGCTTGAAGCATCTAAATGTCTAACTGCAATCGGGCTGAGCCACGAGGAGGCGCACGGCTCGCTTCAGATGACCTTGGGGCCGTCAAATGCTATGGAAGATGTTAAATATGTGTTAGATAATCTTCCAGCAATTATAAAGAGGCTGAGGGCCATGTCACCCTTGGCACCTAGAGAGGAGAACTGAACTATGGCAGGAAAGGGACCTTACAGCGAAAAGGTGATGGACCACTTTCAAAACCCCCGCAACATGGGCGAGATGCCTGATGCCGACGGAACAGGCAGGGTTGGAAATCCGACCTGCGGCGATCTCATGGAAGTCTACATCAAAGTGAACGAAGGCAAGCTTGAAGACGTTAAATTCAAGACCTTTGGATGCGGCGCAGCAATCGCCACTTCGAGCATGGTTACGGAGATGGCGAAGGGGCTTACACTGGAGGAGGCACTGAAGATTACAAAGCAGGATGTGGCAGACGAGCTTGGCGGGCTTCCCCCGATTAAGATGCACTGCTCGAATCTCGCTTCAGACGCCCTGCACGCCGCAATAAAGGACTATATGGAAAAGAAAGGAGGAAAGTAGATGATCTGCTGCAACACGTGCGGGATGAAGATACCAGGAAAAGACAGCTGTGATTTCGCCACGATAAAAAAGACTGTTGAGGGTAAGGAATATGTGTTTTGCTGCCCTCACTGTGCAGAGGACGTTAAAGAAAAATAGAAGGAGGAAATCGTGGCAGAAGCAGAGTATGATGCCATTATAATTGGAGGTGGGCCTGGAGGACTTTTTGCTGCGGTGATAAGCAGGCTGCGGGGGATGAATGTACTTGTTCTTGAGAGCGGAAGCTTCGGC
>QIDD01000041.1 GCA_003230355.1 Methanobacteriota archaeon | reverse complement strand
TAAAATTTATGATAACTGTTTTTCTGGTTATCCGCCTGTGAGTAAATTCAGCTGGTTATTCTGGTCTGAAAAAAGCCGGGGTCATCGAAAAATTTATATATGAAGGTAAGTATCGAAGCGTTACAAACGTAGAGCATTACGTTAGATTGTATCAGGAATAAAGGGTATGGCGGCCACAGCGGAGGGGCCACACCCGTTCTCATCAGAACACGGAAGTAAAGTCCTCCAGCGATTCTGGCAGTACTATGGTGCGAGAGCCCATGGGAGACCTGAGATGCTGCCAGCCCTTTATCCTGATTCAACCATGCAGTGTTAGTGATCTACTATTGAGCCCTGGTAGTGTAGCCCGGCCTATCATGTGGGACTGTCATCCCTTCATAGAAGGCGAGATGAAGGGGCAGCGCTCCCTCGACTCGGGTTCAAATCCCGACCAGGGCGCTATTGTAACATGGAGCGATAACATAGGAAACAACGAGAGAGGAAGCTGGTTTTGAGACAAAGGATTTACAGGAGCAGACTGGAATGGGCCCGTAACTCAGTCTGGCAGAGTGGTTGGCTCTTAACCAATTTGTCGCGGGTTCAAATCCCGTCGGGCCCGCTATATTAACTGGAGGACGAAAATGGGAAATGTACTTGTCCATGAGATGGTCCCAACACATGAGGTTCTTGGGGAAAAGGATGTTAAGGAGTTGCTTGAGCGTTTTAATGTGACGGTTGCCCAGCTTCCGATTATTTTTGATAGTGATCCGGCCATTAGCGGTCTTGAGGCGAAGATTGGGGATGTTGTAAAGATTACGAGACGCAGCCCTGTGATTGGCACGAGTTATGCCTTTCGGGTTGTTACGGAGCTTTAGTATTTTGGAGCGGGACTTATGATAGATAGAAAACCTGTATTGGACCTATTTTTAAAAAGACGGGAGCTTGTAAAGCAGCATATTGACTCGTATAATGATTTTATCGAGACCCGGATTCAGAATGTGATTGATGAGACTGGAACTATCGCCACTGATGTGGGTATTGAGGTTCGTTTCGGTAAGATCAAGATTGAGAATGCTGAGATTGTTGAGGCTGATGGGTCGCGGCGTAATGTCGCCCCCTTGGAGGCTCGGCTTAGGAATATGAGTTATTTTTCGCCTGTCAAGCTTGAGATGGGGCTTGTGAAAGTTGATGAGGAGGGTGTGAGGGATGAGAAGGATTTGGAGTGGGTTACAATAGGGCAGATGCCTACTATGCTTAGGTCTAATCGGTGTAATCTTGCTGGTCTTTCTGATGAGGAGTTGATTCGAAGCGGTGAGGACCCCCTGGATCCAGGCGGCTATTTTATTGTGAACGGCAGTGAACGGATGCTTGTAACAATTGAGGATTTGGCTCCTAATAAGATTATTCTTGAAAAGAGCCAGCGCTATACCAAGGTTACTGAGGTTGCAAAGGTTTTTTCAAAGCGCGGCGGATTTCGGGCGCTTGCAACTGTGCAGCGTGGCAAGGACGGCATGGTTACCGTTGGATTTCCCTCTGTTCCTGAGGCTTTGCCTTTGATTGTGATTATGAAGGCCCTTGGTCTTGAGACTGATAAGGAGATTGTCACCGCTATTTCCAGCGAGCCTGAGATCGTGCAGAAGCTTCTTGAAAATCTTGAGGAGTATCTGAGTATTAAAAGCTCTGAGGATGCTATGGAGGTTATCGGCAAGAAGGTTGCCCACGGCCAGACTCCTGAGTATCGTTTGAAGCGTGCTGCGCAGGTTGTGGATCGGTATCTTCTGCCCCATCTTGGTGTTGAGGAAGAGGACCGGCTTCGCAAAGCATATTATTTGGGCCGTATGGTTGAGCGTGTTTTTGAGCTTGGCTTTAACAAGCGCACAGTCGATGATAAGGATCATTATGCGAATAAGCGGCTTAGGCTTGCAGGTGATCTTTTGGATGATCTTTTCAGGGTGTCATTTTATAATCTCACCCGTGATATGAAGTATCAGCTTGAGCGGCAGGTGGCCCGTAGCAAGGAGCCTTCTATTCAGACTGCTGTGCGCCGTGATGTTCTTACAGAGCGGATTCGCCACGCCCTTGCAACTGGCAACTGGGTTGGCGGAAGAACTGGTGTTTCCCAGCTTCTCGACAGGACGACCTATATGTCGGTTGTGTCTCATCTTCGAAGAGTGATTTCACCGCTTTCACGCTCACAGCCCCATTTTGAGGCTAGGGATCTTCATCCCACTCAGTTTGGCAGGATTTGTCCGACTGAGACTCCCGAAGGACCTAACTGCGGGCTTGTGAAGAACCTTGCGATTTCAACCGAGCTTTCAACAGGCGTCGGTTCTGATAATGTTGAGAATGTTTTAACCGGGCTTGAGGTCACGCCCATCCATAAGCACTGAGGAGGAAGGATTCAAGTGAAGGAAACTAACGTATATGTAAATGGTCGCTTGATTGGAACCCATCCAGATCACGCGGCTCTTGTAGCTGAGTTGAGGAAGAGGCGCAGAGGCGGTAAACTATCTTCTCAGGTGAACATCGCTTATGTGGATGGCACAAACGAGGTTGTTATCAACACTGACGCCGGAAGGGCCAGGCGGCCTTTGATCGTTGTAAAGGGCGGTAAGCCCAGTTTGACTGACAAGGAGATTGGAAAGATTAGTGCCGGCTCTGTCACATGGGAGGAGCTTATTGAGAAAGGTTTTATCGAGTATCTTGATTCTGATGAGGAGGAAAACGCCCTTATCGCGATTGCGCCTGAGGATGTTACGAAGGACCACACCCATCTTGAGATTGATCCCCTGCTTATGCTTGGTATCAGCTCTGCGATTTTGCCTTTTCCCCAGTATAACGCGTCGCCGAGAAATACTATGGGCTCTGGTATGATCAAGCAGGCTATCGGCTTCTATGCATCAAATTTCAAATACCGGGCGGACACACGGGCCCATCTCCTGCACTACCCTCAAGTCTCTCTTTCAAAGACTGATGCAACGGGCACAGCAGGCTATGATAAGCGTGGTGCCGGCCAAAACTTTGTAGTGGCTGTTGTCTCATACTATGGCTATAACATGGAAGACGCATTTATTATTAACAAGGCAAGTATCGAGCGCGGTCTGGGGCGTAGCAGTTTTTTCAGAAGCTATGAGGCTGAGGAGCGCAGATATCCCGGCGGTCAGGTTGATGTCTTTGAGCTTCCAGACCAGGAGATCAGGGGTTATCGGCGGGAAGAGGATTATATGAATCTCGGCGAGGATGGTATCATTGAGCCTGAGACTGATGTTTCCTCTGGTAAGGTCATCCTTGGAAAGACTTCGCCTCCCAGGTTTTTAGAGGAGGTTTCTGAATACGGCGTGTCCCGTGAAAAGCGGCGTGATACATCGATTACAGTGCGCTATGGTGAGAAGGGCACAACCGATATGGTGCTGATCACTGAGAGCGTTAACGGCAATAAACTTGTTAAGGTCCGGGTTCGGGATCAGAGGATTCCTGAGCTTGGCGATAAGTTCGCGTCCAGGCATGGTCAGAAAGGTGTTATCGGTATGATTGCCAACCAGGCAGACATGCCTTTTACCGCTGACGGCGTGGTTCCTGATCTGATCATCAATCCCCACGTTATCCCGTCGAGGATGACTGTGGGCCAGATGCTTGAGATGATCGGCGGAAAAGCGGCGTCTCTTGAGGGCGCGCGTGTGAATGCAACGCCTTTTTCCAGCGACTCTGAAAGCGAGTTGAGAGCGCTTCTTCATAAAAACGGCTTTAAACACAACTCCCGTGAGATCATGTATAACGGTGTCACCGGCGAGATGATTCAGGCTGAGATCTTCATCGGCATTGCTTATTATCAGAAGCTTCATCACATGGTGGCTGGTAAGATGCACGCAAGGTCGCGTGGTCCAGTGCAGGTGCTCACACGTCAGCCGACTGAGGGTCGCGCCAGGGAGGGCGGTCTTCGGTTTGGTGAGATGGAGCGTGACTGCTTAATCGCATATGGAAGTACGATGCTACTCAAGGAGCGGCTTCTCGATGAGTCTGACAAGTATGTCATGCAGGTCTGCGAGGAATGCGGGTCGCCTGCAGTTTATGACAGGCTGCGAAGCTCTGTGTACTGTTCCCTTTGCGGCCGTGACATCGAGATTGCTGAGGTTGAAGTTTCCTATGCTTTTAAGCTCCTTTTGGATGAGCTAAAATCGCTTACTATTAATCCAAAGCTTGTTATGGGGGATAAAGCATGATAGCGACTCCACGTAAGATTACGGCTCTAAAGTTCGGGCTTCTTTCGCCTGCCCATATTCGTAAGATATCTGAGGCCAGGATTGTTACGGCCGACACCTATGATGAGGATGGTTATCCTTTTGACGGCGGGCTTATGGATCCGAGACTGGGGGTTGTAGACCCTGGTTTGAAGTGTAAGACCTGTGGTTCACGGGTTGGCGAGTGCCCAGGACATTTCGGCCATATTGAACTTGCAAGACCGGTTCTCCATATCGGCTACGCCAAGCTTATCTATAAGATTCTGCGCTCTCTTTGCGGCGAGTGCAGCAGGGTTAAGCTTCCCGAGGATACTCTTGAGAACTATCGCTTGAGGCTTAAGCGTGCCCGCGCCACAGGCCAGAAATTCGCCGCCATTGTGGATGAGCTTTTCAAGACTGCCAGAACAACAAAGATATGCCCGCACTGTGGTGTGGACACCTCTGAGATCAAGTTCGACAAACCCAGCGCATATATTGAGGTGACTAAGGAGGGCACCAAGAATAGGCTCAGCGCAACAGATGTGCGGGAGCGGCTTGAGAAGATTCCTGATTCTGATGCTGAGGTATTGGGCTTTGACACCGAGGTTTCCCGGCCTGAGTGGATGGAGCTTACCGTGCTTCCAGTTCCGCCTGTTACTGTGAGACCTTCAATTACGCTTGAATCCGGCGAGCGCAGCGAGGATGATCTCACTCATAAGCTAGTGGATATTATTCGCATCAACCAGCGTTTGAACGAAAACGTTGAAGCAGGCGCGCCTCATCTGATTATCGAGGATTTGTGGGAGCTTTTACAGTATCATATAACCACTTATTTTAATAACGAGGTGGCCGGTGTTCCACCTGCAAGACACAGATCTGGAAGACCGTTGAAAACACTGACTCAGCGTTTGAAGGGCAAGGAGGGCAGGTTCAGAAGCAACCTCTCAGGTAAGCGTGTGAATTTTTCTGCCAGAACAGTTGTCTCACCTGACCCGAATATTGAGATTAACGAGGTGGGTGTGCCTGATGCCATTGCCAGGGAGATGACTGTTGCGACCAGGGTAAACGAGCGTAACATTGAACATCTTAAAAAGTTGGTGGCACGCGGGCCTGACAACTATCCTGGCGCAAACTATGTTGAGCGAAGCGACGGCCGCAGGATCAGTTTGAAGCGGATCCAAAATCCTGAGGAGATTTTAGACAAGATCGAGGCGGGATGGGTTATCCATCGCCATTTGACAGACGGCGACATCGTGCTTTTCAACAGGCAGCCCAGTCTGCATAGGATGAGCATCATGGCCCATGAGGTCAAAGTCCTGCCCTATAAGACTTTCAGGCTTAATCTCTGTGTCTGCCCGCCCTATAACGCTGATTTTGACGGTGACGAGATGAATATGCATGTCATCCAGGGTGAGGAGGCGATAGCCGAGGCCAAGGTGCTTATGCGTGTGCAGGAGCAGATACTTTCGCCAAGATTCGGCGGACCCATCATCGGCGGAATCCACGACCATATTACAGGCGCCTACCTGCTCACTAAGAAGGATTCATACTTCACGAAAAAAGAGGTTTCAACATTGCTGTATCTAGTGGGTTATGACGGCGAGTTTCCAGAGCCTGTTACAGTGGACGGCAAAGAACTCTATGACGGTAAAAGCATCTTCAGCCTCTTTCTGCCAAAGGATCTGAATCTGTCCTATAAAGCGAAGGTATGCAAGAAATGCGAGTTTTGTGAGGAGGAGAAATGCCCTGACGACGGCTTCGTGACCATCAAAAACGGCAGGCTTCTGACAGGGGTTGTGGATGAAAAGGCCTTCGGAGCATTTGCAGGTGAGATGCTTGATCGCATTGTAAAAGACTACGGCACCGATGAGGCCAGGAAGTTTTTGAACACAGTCACAAGAGTTGCCCTTTTTGCGATCATGAAATACGGCTTTTCCACAGGAATTGATGATGAGGACCTCCCAACGGAAGCGGGCGAGCGTATTGAGGAGATACTTGATTTATCGGAGGAGAAGGTGCAGGAGCTTATCGATGCCTTTCAGACCGGCGTTTTAGAGCATCTGCCTGGGCGCAGCCTTGAAGAGACACTTGAGATGAGGATTATGCAGGCACTATCCGAGGCCAGGGATAAGACTGGAAGTGTTGCCGGCGAATATCTTGGTATGGGAAATTCGGCTGTGATGATGGCAAAGACCGGCGCCCGGGGCAGTATGCTGAACCTTACGCAGATGGCGGCTTGTGTGGGCCAGCAGGCTGTGCGCGGCGGGAGAATATCACGGGGATATGTTGGCAGGACGCTGCCCCATTTCAAAGTGGGCGAACGTGGTGCAAAGGCAAAGGGATTCGTGCGATCCAGCTATAAGCGAGGTCAGGACCCTCTGGAATACTTCTTCCATGCCATGGGCGGCCGGGAAGGTCTTGTGGACACAGCGGTTAGAACCTCTCAGAGCGGTTACATGCAGAGACGGCTCATAAACGCACTTCAGGATCTTAAGATCGAGTATGACGGCACAGTTCGCGGCTCTGACGGCAGAATAGTTGAAGTAACATATGGCGGCGACGGAGCTGACCCAAGCCGAACCGATTGGGGCAATATTGTGAATGTGAAAAAGATTGTTGACAAAGTAGTGAGGAGCAGGACATGAAGGCTGTAACTGAAAAGGAAGTAGACAAGCTGCTGTTAGATCAATCAAGCAGGCTTCCTGACGTGATTCTTGAGGAGCTTAAGGGGCAGGCGCTTGCGGCCGGCGTCACGAAGGCTGAGCTTGAGACCATCATTGGCGATGTTGGGAAGCGCGTGGAATATGCTAAGGTTGAGCCTGGCGAGGCGGTGGGCATTGTAGCTGCTCAGTCTATGGGTGAGCCTTCCACGCAGATGACGATGCGAACATTTCATTATGCTGGTGTGGCTGAGCTCAACGTTACACTTGGCCTTCCACGTATCATGGAGATTGTTGATGCCCGCAAACAGCCGTCAACTCCTATGATGACGATATTTCTCGATGAAGCTGTGCGTAGCGACCGTGAGGGTGTGAAGGCTATTGCAAACCAGATCGGCGCCGTCAACTATGAAGACATTGTTGAAAGCACTGAAACGTCGCTTATGGATTTCAGCGTTAAATTCAA
>QIDD01000040.1 GCA_003230355.1 Methanobacteriota archaeon | reverse complement strand
ATTATCGAGTCACCTGTGGCAATGGCCAGCGAATACGACCCGCTCAACCTGCGCATAGCCTCCTGAATAGAACTGACAAGATCCCCGGTTTTTACAAGCCCCCGCACAATGAGATGAGCGATTACTTCAGTGTCGGTTGTAGAGACAAAGACCTCGCCCAAGTCTTCAAGACCTGATTTAATGTCCTGCGAATTTGCGATGTTACCGTTGTGCCCGATCGCAAGATAGCCCTGTGAGTGTGAAACCACAAAGGGAGCCGCGTTTTCAAGCGTAGATTCACCGCAGGTAGAATACCTGACATGTCCTACTCCAAAATGCCCCTCAAGCGCGTTGAGCTTATCAAAATCAAAGACATCTGTTACAAGCCCCATCCCCTTCTTAGTCTCAAGCTTGTCATCGATTATTGTAATCCCGCAGGACTCCTGACCCCTGTGCTGAAGGGAGTACATTGAGTAGAAGATTAGAGGCGCAACATCCTTCCCGTCAAAGGAATATACGCCTACAACACCGCATTCCTCTTTCAATATCGTCCCCTATCGAAGCTGAAAAACTACTTTCCTCTTTTTTCGCGCCATGCATAGGACCTGATCCTGCTGCTTCTTCCGAATCCACAGGATGAGCAGGCCTTCTGCCTCACATGATAGGAGTTCTTCCCACATCTGCGACATCGTGCATGAACAACCTTGTTTCTTGGGCCTTTTGATGGTGTACCTTTTGACATAAATCTTATCCTTTAGTTAATTCCTTTTTTTTAGTTTTAATCGATATCTCTCTGAGAAGCTGCGCATCAGTTTTGTTCGTGGTGTTTATTCCCAGGTTTTTGGCTATTTCCTTTACCTTTGCATCTGATGCGGGTGCTGCCGGCCTTGTTGTGACAGGTCTTGTCTGCGCGCCTGCAGGCCGAGCAGGTGTTGGTCTCGCAGGCCTGGCCTGAGCGGCAGAGCCGGATTTTCTCGGCTCCACAGTTGTAGCGCTGGTTATCTCTTTATCAACAGATGTTGAGGCCTTTCGAACCTCGTTTTCAAACTGTTTGGTCGCCTTTTGATACTCGCCCATGGCCTCGCCAATGGTTCGGGCAAGCTCAGGAAGCTTTTTCGGTCCAAAGAGCATGACGGCGATGGCCAATACAACAAGTATTTCTGTTCCGCCGGTTGTCATCCTCAAAAACCTCTATTTGGATGTCTTTTTCTTAGTCTTTTTAGAGGCAGTCTTCTTTTTAGTAGTAGTCTTTTTCTTCTTTGGCTTGGGAGCAGGCTCCTCTTCTTCCTCTTCCTCTTCTTCAGCCTCTGCCTCATCCATTCCTTTCTTGTATTCTAGCTTCGCCTTTCCCATAGAACGAGCTAATTCAGGCACTTTTTTTGCTCCGAACAGTACAATAACCAGAATTAGAATAATAGCCAATTCATTTGTTCCAATCATTCTTTTTTCACCTCATTCTTTTAATTATAGTTGAGACTAAAATACTGAACTCATATAAAAATATTAGGGGTCCTGAGAGAAGGAGCTGGCTTACTGGCGTTGGGTCAGCTGTTATAACAGCGGCTACAAGCACAATGAGTACATAGACATATTTTCTGCGCGCCTTCAGGGTTTCAACCTCCACCAACCCGCGCACAGTAAGCCAGGTCACGATGAGGGGAAACTCAAAGGAGATAGAGAAGAGCAGTATAGATATGACTGTGAAAAACATGAACTGATTTATCGAAAACAAGGGTATGACGTCTGCGCTTGTTGTGAGGCCGACGAGGATTTTGTAGGCCTGCGGGAGGAGGAAGAAGTAGGTGAATGAAAAGCCGATTTCAAATAGTATGAAACCGTAAACGCCCCAGAGGGAGATGGAAAATGTGTTGATATCATATCTGCGTTTAAGCCGCTGAATAACCCAGTAGAAGATAAAGGGAAGCGCGAGGGCTATGCCTACGAAAAGCGAGATCTGAAGCTTGACCATAACAACTTCAACCGGGCTTGTGGAGATAAGCTGGGTCGGCGCGAGACAAGGATTTGTCTGACCAGCATTTAAGATTTCAAGCGGCAGGAGATCATCAGTAATCTTGCGGATAATACGGTCTGAAAGCGAAAATGTAATCGAAAAACCGATGAATATTATGACAACTATTTGAAAGAGCTTACGCTTGATCTGATCAATTACAAGCGCCCAGCTAAGAGTATCATCCATTGCCACTGCTAATAACAGAACACCTTAAAATCTTTTCGGCTGTCATTTTCTGAAATCAAGCGCTAATCGTGAGCGTGCCTGGATGATTTCAGGAAAATAATTAGTCAGACAAGCTGACTAGTGGCTTCGCCTCCCCAAGGCCCTCAAATAGTTATTTGTTGACAGTCCCCAAAGACCATTATTGCCTGGAAAATACACCAGTATCTCTTAACAAAATTCCATAATAAAAGAAGGTTATTGCCCTCGGTTTTTTATCTCTTCAAAAATTTCTTTGTTAATCCTCTGAATAGTCCCACGAAGTCTGAGGGTTAAGTCTTCTTGTGATATGTTCTCACTTTTTAAAAATGTCCCATGTTTGCTCTTTGAAAATGGAACATTTGCTAGAAATTTTTTCACACCATATGAAAACAAAGGAACTTTCTTATTCCAAGGGGTTATTCCTGAATATTCAACTTTGTATGGATAAATTTCGCCATTATCAGGATAATTCCCATCTTCAAGATTTATTTTTTCAATTTCTCCATCTGCATACGCCAGTAAGCCTTTGACAAAAATTACTTTATCACTTTTCTGTAGTCTTGATATGTTAGCTCTTTTTTTGCCATCCTTTTGTTTTGTAAAATACCAATCCAATTCAGGTTCATTAATCCAACGATTGTCCTTCTTATAATCACAATGAAACCAGTAAGCCAAAATAATCCCTCATTGTTTGTTTAAATTACTTCCATATAAAATTATTTACAGCAAACCCCTTCCTAATCCACTTAAAATGCCCCACACATCAAATAGATTCAACATAATAACTTCTTCAGTTGTGGAGGTAAATTTCTTTTTTCATCGGAGCGTTTAGCGAAGCTAAATGAGGGTTCTTTTTAGCGCAGGTTTTTCTTACATAAGAAAAAAGTGCAATGGGCCCGAAGGGCTTCGAACCCTTGACCTTCCGGTTATCAGCCGAACGCGCTACCAGGCTGCGCCACGGGCCCTGTTGTATGTTTGGCTTGTTTTTGTGGTCTATTTAAAACTTTCTTTGGATGACGGGGTTTTTTTCTTTGGGTTGTTTTGATACAAAGATTTATATCTCTGTGGTTGTGTCATTGGGAGTTTAAGAGTGTGATGTAAGTTGATTCCGTCGAAGATTTTTTTGACTAGTGGTGTTGGTGTGCATCGTGAGAAGCTTCAGTCTTTTGAGCTGGCGCTTCGAGACGCTGGTATTGAAAAATTCAATATTGTGACTGTTTCCAGTATTTTGCCTCCGAACTGTAAGATTGTTTCCAAGGCTGCGGGACTTGAAGGTCTTTCGCCGGGCGAGATTGTGTTTTGCGTGCTTTCGCAGAATTCGAGTAATGAGTGTAACAGGCTTCTCGCAGCGTCGATTGGCGTTGCCATTCCCAAGGATCGAGACCAGTATGGCTATCTTTCTGAGCATCATAGTTTTGGTGAGACTGAGGATGTTGCAGGGGATTATTCTGAGGATCTCGCGGCCAGCATGCTTGCAAGCACATTGGGCATCAAGTATGATGATGATGTGCGCTATGATGAGAAGAAGGAGATCTGGAAGCTTTCAGGGAAAATAGTTAAAACACAGCATATCACGAAGTCTGCTGTTGTGGGTAAAGATGGGAAGTGGACCACTGTTGTTGCGGCGGCGGTTATGATTCCCTAGCAGGGGTGGAATGCGTGGGTCACAGGTTTTTTGATCATCCGACTCGGCCGATATGTGTTGGCGATAAATCCATTTCTGGGCTTGTGGATGAAATGCAGGGAATCGGCTTTCAAGGCCGCAGTCTCGGTGTGTCTGTTGAGGTTTGGCAGGAGATGCTTGGTGAAGAGGATCTTTCAATCTTTCTCGGTCTTTCCGGTGCCATGGTTCCGGCGGGTATGCGTAGGATAATCGCCTTTCTTATTGAAAATCGAATGGTTGACTGCATTGTAACAACTGGCGCGAATCTTTTTCACGACGCCCATGAAGCGCTTGGAAAACACCATTATCTTGGGTCTGAACACATGAATGACTCTAAGCTTTACGCTCATCAGATTGACAGGATTCATGATATTTTGGCGTCGGAGTCTGAGTTTCGAGGGCTTGACAATTTGATCGCTGATTTTGCAGGTGGGCTTGAAACTAATAGGAGTTATTCGTCGCGGGAGTTTGTTTATCTGCTGGGGAAGATGGTTTCTGATGCGGGCGGATCTGTGGATTCGATACTTGTGAGCGCTTATCGGGCGGGCGTGCCAATATTTGTACCATCCTTGTCTGACAGCAGCATCGGGATCGGGCTTGCAATCGCCAGCAAAAATGGGCACCACATATCGGTGGACCATATTTTGGATGTAAAGGAGATAACGTCCATTGTTGAGTCGTCTGAGAAGACGGGCGTAATATATGTGGGCGGTGGTGTGCCGAAGAATTTTATTCAGCAGACCGAGATCGTTGCATCACTCTTTGAAGGAAACGACATAGCCGGGCACGAGTACGCTATCCAATATACAACTGATTCTCCGCAGTTCGGCGGGCTTTCAGGCTGCACCTTTGACGAAGCAGTGAGCTGGGGCAAGATCTCCACGAGTGCAAAGCAGGTTCAGGTCTTTGCCGACGCCACAATCTGTCTTCCAATCGTTTCGCACGCGCTTTTTGAAAAGACCAGAGAAACCATAAAACAACGCAAACATTTGAACTTCGATATTTCTGGGGCGCAGCTTGTAATAGAGTAGGGAAAAAAAGTTTCTTTGCAAAAACAGAGGACGGATTTTATTCTTCGCCCTCTGCGCCGATGATGGTTTTTGTGGCGCTCACGCCGTTGATTTCACGGATCTTGTCCACAATGTAGTTGACCTGCCGAAGGTCGCCTGCCTTGATTATTACGAGAAAATCATACTCGCCGAATAGGTGGAGCAGTTCTTTTACGCCTTCGAACATTGAAAGCTCGCGGCGAACAGATATCTCCTTTCCGAGATCCACGTTTATCATGCAAACAGCGGCAACCATATAAACACACCCTCACAACTTACGTGTTTAAATATCTTACTCCTCAACGGCGCTGTTGAATTTGAGGTTGATAAAGAACTACTTCTTTTTTAGAACCGCCTTAATTCCCTTTCCAATAGCCCAACCAACAATTGCTCCTATCATAGTATAGAGGGTATTATAATTTGTTAAAGTACCAACTCCCACTATACCGATTATGGAAGGTATGATTATATAGTAATCCGGTTGGCTTTGCTTTTTTTCCATGAAATATTTACTTGGTAGGTATTTATGAACTTTTATACCTATTCCTCGGAGCCTAGAATCATGATTAACCGTATTTAACATCTACCTCGGATTAAACACAAACCTCTTCAAATCCCGCTCTACCGTATCTCAACCTTCTGCCCGTTTCTGATCAGGAAAATATCCTTGTTCAGCTCATATCCCATTGACTCAGCAAGCTCGGTATAGGATGAAAGCATCAAGAGATCGCCGTGGCATGGAATGATGTTCTCAGGATTCAAAACCCGCAGTAGATACCGGTGATCCTCCCTCGCTGCGTGACCGGAGACGTGAAGTCCTTTGATCATCCGCGCGCCCTGAATACGAAGCTTAGTTTCAAGCACATAGCGATTCGCCACGTTCTGAGGGTTGGGAATCACATTTGCCGAGAAAGCTATCTGGTCGTCCTTTCGCACGTGATAGTCAAAATCACGGTTACTTATGCGTGAAAGAATCGCGTCATGCTCGCCCTGATGCCCTGTCGCGATGATGAGATAATTCTCCCGACCCTCACTATCGATGTTTTTAAGAACACCTCTCACTGCCTTTGGGGTTCCATAAACGCTTGTAGCCTTTGGAAGCTTGAAAAGACCAAGTTTTTCTCCGATGCCTGAGTACTTGGCCATGCTCCGCCCAAGTAGAACAGGCGTACGTCCAACGAGCTGCGCCGTGTCAAGGATGCTTTTAATCCGGGGCAGATGAGATGAAAAAGTAGTTACAATCAGCCCAGCGTCCTCGTCACAGCGGGATATTGTGTCATCGAGCAGCTTTTTCGCTATCTCCTCCGACGGCGTTCGCTCCTCCTCCATTACCCGTGTGCTCTCGATTATCAGGCATTTCACACCTTCCTGGCCAAGTTCCATAAGCCGGTTGTAATCGGTTTTTTCACCGAGCCCAGGGTTATCATCGAATTTGAAGTCGTTTGCATAGACCAAGACCCCGTCCGGCGTGTGCACCACGATAAAGCTTGCCTGCAGGATGCTGTGCGTCACATGAACAAGCTCGATTCGAATGTTTTTTGAGACTTCTATTATTTCACCGGGGTGAACCGCGCACACCCGCTCGCCGCCTTTGAACCCTCGGTTATACTTTTTTTCCGATTTTATAAGCTCCACTGTATAGGGTGTTCCGTAGATCGGCACGTTGTATTTGTCTGCAAGTTTTGTAACCGCGCCGAGATGGTCCAGGTGTCCGTGGGAGATGACTATTGCCTTTACATTTCCCTGCACAAACCGGTCGTCGGGAAATATCCCTCGTTTCACAAGCTCTGCCGAGTCCATCGCCGAGAGATCAGTGTCTTCGTGGATGAGCACCCGATCCAGTTTAATTCCCATGTCGAGTATAACTGATTCACCGCCGACCTTTACCTCGGTCATGTTGCGGCCGAACTCGTTATAACCCCCTATTGCTATGATTTCCATTTATTTTCAACTCCATAATAATTTGTTTCTATTTTAACCCCCCCTCCATCTGTTGTGGTGGGAAAAGGTTGTTTATAAATCTTTCCTACTTGCATACTTTTTATAATCTATGCCTCTAGCCTGGAGCCACTCTCTGGTTTTTCCAGTGATTATGAGATCACACTCTCTGAGCCCTTTCACATCTTCTGCGCCCATGAGAAACATGGCGATTTTCAGCTCCTCAATCACCCGATTCAAAACCTCGATTACGGCATCCGGGCTTTTCATCGCCGCGCCGAGAAGTGGAAGCGCCATTCCCCCTGCTGATGCTCCGAGAGCCAGGGCCTTTGCAACATCAACACCGCTTCTCACGCCTCCTGTGGAGATAACTGTGAGGCCAGTGTTTTCAACAACTTCGATTGTACTGAGCGCTGTGGGTATCCCCCAGTCCCAGAAACGCTCTGCAAGCATGCGGTCAACACCTTCACGATAGGATTCAACGGCTGAAAAAGATGTCCCCCCA
>QIDD01000039.1 GCA_003230355.1 Methanobacteriota archaeon | reverse complement strand
GATGTAACACTTATCAGGCATGCCTACATTCGCAGCCGTGTGCAGCGGCAGGGGATTGGCGGAAAGCTTCTAAAGACTCTCAGGAAGAAGACGAACAAACCTGTTTTAATCGGAACGTGGGCAGACGCCACTTGGGCGATAAAGTTCTATGAAAAACATGGCTTTAAATTGGTCTCATCTGTTGAGAAGGATCGTTTGCTCCGAAGATACTGGAACATACCTGAGCGCCAAGTCGAAACATCGGCAGTGCTGGGAGACCAGAAGTGGTTTGAGGTTCAAAAACCAAAGAAGAGCGGGGGAAATTGAAAAAGAAGAAGGAGAAAAAGTTAAAGATAACTAGCACAATTTTTTCGTTAATGAATTTAAATGAATTTGTAGATAAACGGCTAGAAGTTATAATAGGAATATTAGCAGTTCTCTCTTCAATTTTCCTTGTATACGTTTTTGACTTTATATTGGAGCTTAATTTTGTGAGAGATACCATACTTATTTTAGTTTTTACTGCATTTGATTCTTTAACAACATACTATAACAATAAAAAGGGTTTTCCAGAGCGAAATAGAATTGCTGAAAAATTCTTTAAAACATTTGGAAATAAAATCGGAAGCCTATTGTTATTTCTAGTTACATTTTTGATTGTTGTGATGATTTTCTTTGGAATTTTTGCCTTTTTTTCACAGTCAGGTTTTACAGAAATTTACTTTTCATTATTTTATGGTTATTTGTTCTTAAAATTTTATGCCAGTATATGGAATGTAATTGGAGACATATTATAAGAAGAATGAATTCTCTAATCTAAAGTAATTTTTATTTCTTTCCCACCCCCCTTTTTTCTCCCCGTCCCAGTCAAGAGAGAGTTTGGGATTTTTTTCACTTGCACTATGAGCTTAAAAAAGTATAGTCTATAGCGTGCTATAGTAACCTATAAATAGTTAATCGTACACAACTTTTAGCATGAGCACAACAATCCAGATCAAAGAGGGCGTGAAAGCTCGCCTCGAAGAAATGAAGCTCTACAGTAGAGAAACCTATAACGACGTGGTGGAACGGATATTAGAAGACCTCTCCGAGCTAAATGACGAAACAAAGAAGGAAATAGAACGCTCAACAGCGGAGATTAATAAAGGAAAATACAAAACCCACGAAGACCTTGGAAGAGAAATGGGATTCTAAATGTACCAGGTCATCTGGTCAGAATCCGCAGTAAACCAACTAAAAAAAATTGACCGCTCAGTGGCAAAACAGATTTACCAGAAAGTCTCACTTTTAAGGGAAAACCCTCATAGAAACGTTAAAAAAATCATGGGCTCACCCTACTTCAGATTAAGAGTCGGAGACTACAGAGTAATAATCGACATCTCAAAAGAACAACTCCGAGTGCTCGTATTAAAAATCGGGCATCGCAAAAAAATATACAAATAAACCACCCACCTTTTCGTTCTGCAGCCCATTTTTTCTCCCCTTGGGATTTTTTTTCACTTACTGTCGATTAGCACTTTGTTTGATGTTACTTTTATATATGTAAACGACTACAAAAGTTATACAACGGTGATTGAAATGAATGAAGTAATACCTGTAAGGCTCAAAGGCAAGCTGAGAGAGATAGTCGACACTCTCGTGAGTGAAGGAGTGTATGGCAACAGATCCGAGGTCATACGATCAGGGATAAGGAAGATCGGGGAAGAGCACGGTCTAATAACCAAAGGACCCAGACAACATCTCCGGGAGCTGCAATCCATCGCGAAGGAAAAAAGCCCAGATGAAACGATGAAGCGGCTCGAAAAAATAAGCGATGAGATATGGCAGAAACGAAAAAAGCTCTATGCCTAAAACACTCCTCGACACCAACGTCTTTATCTTTTCTATAGAGCACCCTCGCTCAAACTCCAATATCATAATCGAAATGGCAGTTGACGGCGAAATCGAGGTGGTCATCTCAGAGGAAATAAAGCTAGAGCTCCTTGAATATCTGAAACGAGAGTATGGCAAAGATGCCGCATACAAAGGAAAGCTGCTTCTGGAATTACTGCCCTCAATTAAAGTGACAGGACAAAAACAGCTAAAAAAACATTACTCGGAGTTTATAGGGAAAATCAATGATAAAGACTTACCTCATCTAATCACTGCCGAAGTCTCAAAAGTGGAATCAATTGTGACTTATGACCGGGACTTTAAGAACGCACAGACCAAGATACCGGTTTACACACCAAAAGAGTATGTCAAAAAGTTGGGAATGAAACCCTTTGAAAGCGAATATTAAAACCATAAAAACCAACCTCCATTTTTTTCTCCCCCCACTTTTTTTACACACCGTCTCAAAGAGTCACTAAGGCTCTAGTCTGTGTCTGTCCCGTGGAAAGAGCACGGTTTCGCGGATGTTAGGGAGGTTGAGCAGCAGCATGAGAAATCGTTCGATGCCCATTCCGAACCCGCCGTGGGGTGGTATGCCATATCTGAATGCTTCGAGGTATGCGCCGAATCCATCGGGGTCCAGGTCCTTTGACACTATCCGCTCGGTGAGAAGAGCGTGGTCATGAATTCTCTGGCTTCCTGACACGATTTCACGGCCCATAAACTCAAGGTCGAAGGAGTTTGAAAGCGTGGGGTCGCCGCTGTCTGGCATTGTGTAAAACGGCTTGATTTCAAGGGGATATTTGGTTATGAAGTAGTGTTTGTAGCCCCGTCGCTGCATGATTCGGCCGAGTGCTTTTTCCGCTTCAGTGTTCATGTCTTCGCCAAAGGGCACTTTGAGCTCTTCTTCTGAAAGCAGCATGTCGATTACATCACGATATTCAAGCCTTGGAAAGGGTGTCTTTGGTTTTTCGATTTCGACGCCCAGTGTTTCAAGCTGAGGCTGGCAGTTTTTCCTCACACCTTCGATCATGCTAATGGTGAGCCCTTCAACGATGTCCATCACATCTGATTCAGAGTCGATAAAACTCATCTCGCAATCAATTGCTGAAACCTCGTTAAGATGTGAGACTGTGTCATGTTCTTCCGCCCTGAAATATGTGGCAAGCTCATAGACCCGGTCAAGTCCTGTGGCCATCAGCATCTGCTTATAGAGCTGCGGGCTCTGTGCGAGAAAGGCTTCCCTGTCAAAATAGGCGAGCGGAAAGAGCTCTGTCCCCCCCTCAGACGCGGTGGAGATTATCCTGGGTGTTTTGATTGCTGAAAAACCCTGTTCTTCAAGATACTCGCGCCCAGCTTTAAGCGCGGCAGCCCTGGCCTTGAAAATCGCGGCTACAGGCGCACGTCTGAGATCGATTACACGGTGGTCGAGGCGGGTGTCAAGATTTGCGTTAACCTTTCCCGTGGGATCCAGCGGCAGCGGGGTTACTGCAAGGCTGATTACCTCGATATTTTCTGGCAGTATCTCGATTCCATTGGGTGCTCGATCCTCCCGCTGAACCGTTCCCCTCACCCGGACAACGCTTTCCTTTGAAACCTCTTTGCTCGCGGCAAAGGTCTCTTCGGAAACAAACTTTTTGGGAAGCGTGACCTGCACAATCCCCCTGCCGTCCCGAATAAGCAGAAACCGCAGTTTGCCAAGCCCTCTAATCTCATGGACCCAGCCCGCGATTGTAACAGTTGTTCCTTCCATCTCAGGTGTCAGTGAATCTGAATACGTCCTATCCATCATTTAAGCCTCTTCTTTACGCTTTCGCTATGATATTTAAGCCCTTCTGCCTCTGCAAGGCCTGTCACAGCCTCGCCGATGCCATCAAGCCCGTGTCTGGTGAGCCGCTGCACCGAGATATGCTTTAGAAAGTGACCCACATTGAGCCCTGACTGAAACCGCGCACACCCGCCTGTGGGCAGGATGTGGTTCGGACCACTGGCATAATCGCCGGCGGCAACAGGTGAGTAGGGGCCGAGAAAGATTGAGCCTGCGCTCTGAATCCCTGTGAGCACGGCCTCATCATCGGATGTCATGATCTCAAGGTGCTCCGGCGCATATTCATTTGAAAAATCTATTGCCGAGTCCAGGTCCTCTGCAAAGAGCAGCGCTGCATTTTCAAGGGCGGCAAGCGTTTCTAAAGCATCGCTTTTAAGCTCCTCAGAAACAGCGTCGATAACTTTTCTATCAGTTGAAACAAGCACACAGGATGCATTGGGATCGTGTTCGGCCTGCGCCCGGATATCAGCGGCGATAAACCCAGGTTTGCATGTTGAATCAGCGATTATCAGGACCTCGCTGGGGCCTGCGAGCATGTCGATTCCCACATCGCCGTAGACCGCTTTTTTAGCCGCTGTTACATAGATGTTACCGGGCCCCACGATCATGTCCACTTTGGAGATGGATTCTGTGCCATATGTGAGTGCGGCGATTGCCTGCGCGCCGCCAACTTTGTAGACCTCTGAAACGCCTGCGATTTTACACGCAATCAGCGTGTGCTCGTTAACCCTGCCATCGGGCTGCGGAGGCGTGGTGACAACAATTCGTTTGACCCCTGCCACCTTGGCTGGAACAGCCGACATGAGCACAGTCGAAGGATAAAATGCCCGTCCCCCAGGAACATAGCAGCCAACGCTTTCAACAGGCCGCAAAATCTGGCCCAACCTCCGCCCTTCTTCTTCGGTCCACCACTCCTCTTCAGCCTGCTTTTTGTGATATGAGAGGATGTTTTCATAGGCTGATTTAATCTGACGTGCAACAACTGGGTTCGCTGTTTTTTCTGCATCTGCGAACTCATCCTCACTCACCAACAGGGCTTCAAGCTCTGCTCCGTCAAACCTTGCTGTGTAATCTTTAAGCGCCCGGTCCCCATTCCTCTTTACACTTTCAACTATCTCTTTAACAATTTCAGAATCGACGCCTTCGCCTCTGTTTAGTATCTGCTTTTTTTCATCCTTTGTGAGATGCGATAAATCCTTAATTATCATACGCTTTTCTCATAAACAGGGATTAAAAATCTTTCTATCTCTACACCCAGAGAAGCCTTGAGGCAACGAGGCCCACCACGATATAAATTAGTGCGGTGGCAGCCCGCAAAACGTCGCCTGAAAAAAATAATGAAAACCCTCCGATAAAGCCTGCGAAAAAAACACTTATCATCACAAGTGTTGAGATGATTCTTCGAAGCCATCGAACAATGGGTGAATCACGGTTCACGACAGGACCCTGCGTCTCACTTCGCTATAAAATTCAATCACACTCCCCATGTCTTTTCGAAACCGGTCTTTATCCATGATTTCACGCGTTTTACTGTCCCAGAACCGGCATGTATCGGGTGAGATCTCGTCTGCAAGAATTATCTCGCCACCCGGCGTTCGCCCGAACTCAAGCTTAAAATCCACGAGCAGGATCCCCCGCTCAAGGAAAAACTCTTTCAACAGATTGTTCACCTGCAATGCCATGCGCCGCATTACAATCAGGTCGTCCATTGTGCACAGATTTAGCGCGAGCGCGATTTCGTCGTTCAGCATAGGGTCGTGGTAGTCGTCGTTTTTATAGCCGAACTCCACAATCGGCGGATTTAGCTCTGAGCCCTCTTCAAAGGGAAAGCGCCGCACAAGGCTTCCAGTCGCAATGTTACGCAGAATTACTTCAACAGGAATTATCTCGACCTTTTCTACAAGGAATTTGTTGGGCCGCACAAACTCTTTGAGATGGGTTTTAACACCTCTTTCTTCGAGAAACTCAAGGAGCCTCGCAGATATTTCAGCGTTGATTGAGCCCTTGCCCACTTTCGCCTCCTTCTTCGCCCCGTCGCCAGCCGTGATATCATCGCGAAACTCGATTACAGCCTCACCTTCGCCAGCGTCATACACAGTCTTAACCTTGCCAGATGTAATAATCTTCATAACACTCATGTCTCCTGTCCTCAACAGCCTTTAAAACTATCTCCAGTCGTTCATAGCAGGCTTCACTCACTTTCAGAGGAGATTTTATTGATATAGCCTAAAAGCCAGCTTGCAAGTATGAATAGAACTACAAATGAGAGTAGAACAAGGGCTGATTGAGCCACCGGCGGTAGATCAGATACCTCCATAAATTTTGATTGAAAGTCCTACATATAAATATATTATTGTGAAATAAGCTTCAACTATTATTATGCAGCTTTACATCGGGATTGATGACACGGATTCAAAAAAGCGTTTGTGCACAACCTATCTGGCAGCGGTACTTGGAGAGCGTCTCGCCGCCTTTTCCAGTGTGCAGGAGACCCGGCTAGTGCGGCTGAATCCAAACATCCCCTGGAAGACGCGGGGCAACGGCGCGGTATGTCTGAAAATTGAAACGCGTGACCTCCCGCGGGCGAAGAGCGAAACTCTGAAAGCGGTTGAAGATTTTTCAGACCTTGACGAGGAGGGCACAAATCCAGGCGTAGTATTCTACCGGGGAGTTGAACCTGAGCGGTTTGAATCCTTCTACTACCGCGCGCTTCGAGAGGTTGTCACAACAGCCGATGCCGAAGAATTGGCAGAGAAAAATGGCTGCGAAATCCATAGGTGGAAGAACGGAAGGGGTGTAATCGGAGCCCTCGCCGCTATCGGCGCAGACCTGGGTGAGCATACATTTGAGTTTATCGCCTACCGCCGGCCTGAATACTGGGGCAAAGTGAGAAGGATTGATTCTGACTCGGTTCGAGCTATGGACCGGGCTACACGCCCGATGACATTTAACAATGTTGACCCTGAAACCTCACAGATTCTGGTTGCACCCAGCTCGCCCTGCCCTGTGCTCTATGGGATCCGGGGCAAAACACCTGAGAGTGTTGAGCAGGCTTCAAAGATGATTGGGGCAGGCGAACCGATTGAGAGAACCGCTCTTTTCAAGACAAATCAAGGGACTGACGCCCATCTGGTTTCTTGCAGCATAGTTGATGCGAAGCCTGAGTCTTCGGTGATTGTCTGTGGCCATGTTTCGGCGGCTCCGAAGACGCTTGCAGGCGGGCACGTGATTTTTTCAATTTCCGAGGATGGAGACAGCATTGACTGCGCAGCCTACGAGCCCACCGGAGGCTTCAGAAAAGTGGTTAAAAAGCTTCGAGAGGGTGATGTTGTGAAGGTCTACGGCGGCGTGAGAAAAACCAGGAATCTAACGGTGAATCTGGAGAAGCTGGAGGTTGTTTTGCTCCAGAAATACATTGAGGAGAAGAACCCCATCTGCCACGGTTGCGGCAGAAGTATGGAGTCAGCGGGTCGTGGCCAAGGATACCGTTGCAAAAGATGCCGCACAACCGCGGGGAGCAAAGAGTTTATACAAGTAACAAGAGAGCTAAAACAAGGGCTTTACACAGTGCCGCCGCGGGCGATGAGACACCTGTCAAAACCCGTGGGATGATCTTAGATAATAAATAAAAACTAGTGGTGTAAATGATGGCTGCAGTTGTTGCAGGTTCAAGTGTTCCAGGTCTTGCGATGGATCTTGCAAAGAAGCTTGGAGCGGAGTTTACCTGCGTTTCCATGGCGCGGTTTCCAGACGGAGAACTGCATGTGAATATCCAACAGCATCGGTTGCCTGGGAAGGTCTACTATG
>QIDD01000038.1 GCA_003230355.1 Methanobacteriota archaeon | reverse complement strand
AATGGACAAATATTTAAAACCGTGCTTGGCGGAGTCCGATTCCGGCTCCTCGAAACATATACGCCAAAAGGGTTCTGAATGATTTTTGAATAAGTTAATTAAAGCTTGAGCCCTTTAAAAGTTAAAATATAGGCTAAGGACTGCCATCAAAATTGGGCAAGCACTAGATCTGCAACCTGAGAAACATCGCGGACCATGTGAAACACAGGCAGACTCATCTCACCGAAGTTCTCAGGCGAAAGCGAGACAACTGCAACCACGGATTTATCAATCGGCTTGGACTCGCAGACACTGCTGTCATGCGCCGCATAAAGCATAGGCATGTCCACGCCTGGATGCCCTTCAATAATAAGGATGTCAAGCTCCTGCCCCGCAAGAAGTGCAAGAGCCTCAGAATAGCGGTTTAAACCCTTGATACGTTTAATCGCAACAGCTTCAACTGGTGATGCTGCAATCACGATATCGGCACCTGCCTCGGCATGCCGCCAGGAATCCTTCCCACGCTTATCCATGCTGAAATTCATCTCATGGATCTGCTTGATCGTGCCCACTCTAAGTCCTCTTCGCTTAAACTCGGAAACCAGGTTCACCACAGCAGTCGTTTTCCCGGCGTTCTGACCTGAACCTGTCACAGCGATAATCTTCATATAAAGCAGAAAAACGCTGTTGCCTCTTATAAGAATTGCGCCGATGATCGATGATTATTTTAACAGCGAAAATTATGGATTCCTTTTAAATCTAAATCGCCCTTTTTTTAGTTTCAATGTCTATAACTTTGATAGCTTCCATTTTTGACGATCCAACGCATATAGAGTCTAAAGCCCGCCTTTCCCTACCTTCTCCATTCAGGTAAGAATCACATCTCTGAGTTTAAGAAAGATTAAACACTGGACAGCGCTTCAGAAGGCGGTCTGCCCCTCCCTCTCTTTATCTGTGTTCTTCCCCTGGGTTTTTTACAGCTCTTACAGATCTTTACGTCTTCTTCGGAAGCCGATTTGACTAATCTTCCTATATTATTTGGGATCAAAGAATCCCCGCATATGTCACACCTAGTTTCAGATTCCATCATTGCACCAAAAATTTATACATTGATTCATTTTTGTTAGTCTATTTAAACCTAACTTCTTCTTTCACGCTAAGAATCGCTATTTCCATCAATATTTTTTCAATGACCTTCAAACTCAGAAAAACATTTATTATGTGCCGTTATATTTAGGGTGTAATGAGCGGAGATCACGAACACCCAATTTGGTTTACTAAACGAGAAATGCTGGCCGTCACACGATGGTTGGAGTATAGTCGCGATTACACTTCTGAAGAGCTGGAAGAAATTAAAGACTTAGACCAAAATGAAGTTGCTTTAAAATTTCACTTGAAGTATAGCGAGTTCGATGAACACACCCACAAATAACTTAGACGGTGTGTGAAAATATATTCCCTCTATCTCAGAGATATTTTTAAATGCAGAGGTAGTCCTATTTCGCATGAATCGAAAATACGTTTATTTTGCCCTTATATTGTTTCTTGGAGCAGGGTTGAGATCATATTTTTTCATTTCAAATCTGCAGACAAACTCTGATGGGGTGCTTTACGCATGGATTGGCGGAAATATTGCAGATGGATATGGATATACAATAGCGCGGCATGTACCGGCGTATCCAATTGTTCTGGGTGTTTTTTACTCGGTTTTTGGAAAAGTGTTTATGACGATAATTCTTTTCTATTTCCTTTGTAAAAGGCTGTTCCATGCACAAACAATCTTAATTGCATGTCTCTTGAAAGCCTGGCAGAAGATACTACCCAGATCGGGCGTCTTAATCGTTACAAAGACCCGAAAATCTACGTAATTCAGTGTGAGTCTATGAATTCCCTATTAATCTTTGCAAAAGCCCCGATAAAAGGGTTTGTTAAAACCCGGCTGAAGAATGATGCCGACTTGACCGATGATGAAATACTTAGTCTTTACAAAGCCTTTCTGAAGGACACGATTCTCGCGGCGAATTCGACGAGTGCAGATACTATATATTTGAGCTTCTACCCTGAAGAGGGGGAGGATTTATTGAAGGCAGTGATAAGCGAGTGTTTTGAAGGGGGAGCCTGGCCTGAACGATTGAAAATCCTTCTTCAAGAGGGGAGAGATTTCGACGAGAGATTCACAAATGCACTAAAAGAGGTAATGGCAAAGAGCGAAAACGTAGTTGTTATCGGGAGTGATTCACCCCATATCCAGCCTAGAATCATCGAGCGGGCACTGGATTTTTTAAAAACCGATGGCAGCATGGTTGTAGGACCCACAAGTGAAGGAGGCGCATATCTAATTGGTGTTTCAAGCCTGCTCGACTTTTCCGGCGTCTTCACAAAAGGCGTTGAAATGGAAAATCTTGTTTCCCTCGCTAAGAAAAACAGCGTGCCCTTTTTCCTACTTGATGAGTTCACAGACTTGGACATCGCAAGCGATCTCATCACATTCATGTGCAACATTGAAGCGATGAAATACTCAGCGAAATTTAACGATTTCTACCTCCCGAAAAATACTATTAAAGCACTAGCAAAAATCGGGCTTAAAGTCGAAAGCAGGACATGCGGAGAACGTGGCAGAAAACTGGGTAAAAAGTAATCATCTTTTTTCAGGAGAGATGACAAATGGAATGAATTGCCCAAGGAGCTTCGTGAGGTAAAGAAAACCTGAAGATCACTAACTCGAATTCAATTAAAGAAGGCGGGCAGATCTTATTCCAACACTTTATCCTTCACATCCTCAGGTCTTTCGATTCAAAGGCATACTAAAATTAGAAAAACTGTCAACCATATTTTTGCGTTTGTCGTTAACCGCTAAAAGCCAGCAAAAATGCGGCCCAAAAAAGTATTTACCCATTCAAACAAAAATGTTCGATTGATTTTTTCGGTGTCGAGCGCTTATTATAACACATTGTATGGAGAAATTTGTGCGAGCAAATTTCGGGTTTTTTGAACCCCTTAAGCTCTGGCTTAAATTATCCGTGTGACGGACAAAGAATTTTTTACATAAAAAAGGTTGGAATGCCCTCGCCGGGATTTGAACCCGGGTGGCGGGGTCCGCAACCCCGTATGATATCCAGGCTACATCACGAGGGCGAAGATGGTGTTTGTGGTCATCCTTTATATGATGTTTGTGTATAGGTCTGTGATTTCTGCTTTTTTCTGTTTTTTTAGTTGTCTTTGTTTTTGGGCCCTTTTTTTCCATTCTCCTGTTATGTCTGGGTCGCCTCCTTTGATTTTTCCAGGGTATTTGTCGATTTTTACGAGTGCCGGGATCTTTGTCATGAGTCCTAGTGTGATTGCTTCGCCGATGTTTAGGCTGCTGAGTTGTGCGAGGAGGTCGTCGCTTAGGCGTTCGCTTGATTGTTGTACGTGGCGTTGGTCGCTTGGTTCGATTAGGCGCATGATGATTGTGTTGTTTGCCTGGCTGAGGCTGTTTTGGTCGAGTGATTTGGGGCGTTGGCTTACGAGGCAGAGTCCGACTCCGAATTTTCGGCCTTCCCGCGCGATTCGGTCGATCCAGTATTTTGAGTGTGTCGGTCGTTTTGCTGGTGCCAGTATGTGTGCTTCTTCGATTATGCAGAATGCGGGCGGCATGTCACCTGTTTTTCGTTTGTAGAGTGTTCGTCTGAGTATGTGGCTTACGATTACATCGGCGTAGTCTTCGTCAACAGATCCGAGGTCGATTACGTTGGCGCTGCCCTGTTCCAGTTGGTCGAGTATGTGGGGTGCGTGCGGGTCGACGAGTCCCTCGTATTTGTTTTCGAAGTCTTCAACCTTGTTTATCACACCGGCGATTGCGTTTTTCTCGCTACCCGTTTTCAGCTCCTCGGAATCCGCCTTTTCCTCTAGTTTTCGAAGGATTTTTTCAATGAAGCTCCCCCGGCCTTTCATGCCAGATTTAGCTGCGTTGAAGGCTTTTCTGAGGAGGCGCTCCTGGATATATGCGTCTTTACCCACGTCAACGAGCATCTTGAATTCGGCGAAGCTCAGATAAACAGGGTTCAGCCGGGGTGCGATCTTTTTCACACTTGTAAATCCTGCGTCGCCGTATTCTGAGTGCATGTCAAATATGATGGGCATCCCCTCGAGCTTTATCAGAGCTTCAACAATCACCGAAACTGTGTTTGACTTGCCGGCTCCTGTTATAGCAAGAATTGCCAGGTGCCGTGAAACCATCATGTTAGCGTCGAGTTTTACCTCCACCTCAGGATTGCTGAGAAGCGTTCCAATCCGAATCGAGCCTGTTGAAAAAAGCTGTCTAAGTGTCTCTGTGTCAGCTCTTTTGACCTTTGTTCCCGGAGGCGGCGGAACCTTTGGAATCCTCAGGTCCTTCACATCACCGAGGAGTCGCACACGGCCTCGGACATACTGGCCTCCGGTGCCTTCAAACTTGAGTATGCGCTCCACAACATCAGGGTCGATTATGTCGCCTGAGATCGCCGGGCTGCCGCGAACCAGGCTTTCAACCATTCCGAGCACCCGTGCATCTTCAAACTCAAGCGTCACATACTCTCCTGTAACAGGCATCTCACGCGAGATAAAGGCTGCCTCACCGGGCGTGGCCTCGCCGATGCAAACCCCGATAACACTGCCTCCAGTCATTTCAAAACCTCCCGGCCCGTCTTTGCAACAATTCCCAGCCCCGCAATTAAATTCTTCATCTCCCTATTTGTTATAGTTACTTCTTTATGTGCTTTTTTCAAAAGATAAGGGTAGCCGTCAACCGATGTGTAGCTAATCCTTTCCAACAGTTCTATGAGCTGGCTTTTATCGATTTCACGGGGCACTTCAAGCATATACACGTCCTTTCCATCTTCAAGCCTGATACTGCTTATTGTAAAGACCAGGCTTCGGAAAAGTTCATCGTAGACAGGAAACCTGCGGGTCACTACATCGGTTTCAGGATCAGAGTAGCCGGCTTGACTTGTTGCCTCCTCGAAGACTGCCAGGTCCGGGACTCCTGTTCCAAGCCTGCTGCGTGTTGAAAGCTTGCTTATTCCCACGAGTTTATCCAAGCCCCTGCTCAGGAGTTTTTCCAGTGTTGTTAGATATTCCAGGTATTCTAAAAAGACAAGTTTCTCCCGATACCCGTCAGGCCCTAACCGTCGGCTAAGCTCAATCGACGCAATCTCAACACCCTCGGCCTGCTCAAGCATAGGCAGAAGCGCAAAGACCTCCTCACGCTGCTCCTTTGAAACACCCTGCGAGAGTCTTCTGAAGGCGTTGAGATCACTTATCATTGATCCGTCCACCAGGAATAGATCAACGGAGTCTATCACTTCAAGTGCGCATTTAAACTCGTAGATCGCCCGGTAGAGGTGCAGGCGCTCTTCAATCTGAAAGTATGGGTAGAGCACCCCCACGTCGGCGCTCGATGCAGACCGGATATCGCCGTCATAGACATGGGCTGTTGCGTTCACAGCGTAGATTACGAGATTTTTATATCGCTTATGGTTGATGCTCCCATCTTCAGCGCCTACAACCGACGGACTCGGCTTGAAACACACGCTGTTCCAGCGCGCTCGATAGTCTTTTACAATGGATCGATCTAAAAGCTCTGAAACCCGCTTTTGAATCCCACTCTTATCCCTGGCAAGGACCTCATAGGTAAGATCGAGCATAATCTTGTCATGCCTTCATCTCAGATAAATATGTTGCAAGCAAGCAGCAGTGGGCAATCTTTATAACCCTTGGAAACAAGTTTAGATTATTGGATGACTGGGGAGAAAAAGATGAATAAACGAAGATTGCTGCTCACTACCCTGTTGATCGTATTTCTCATCTGGACCGCTGGATGTTTAGGGTCTGATGGGCAAGGGCTCAGTGGTGATATCAAGGTTTCAGCCCCGACCGATGCCGCGGGGCGGGGAATCGTTGTGACAGGTGAGGGGGAGATACGCGTCACACCGGATCAGGCTGTTTTAACAGTGGGCGTTGTGACAACCAGCGGGTCTTCGCAGGAGGCGATGGCTGAGAACTCTGCTGCCATGAACCAGGTGATTTCAGCGGTGAAACGTGCTGGAGTGAGTGAAAAAGATGTGCAGACGCAGAGTGTTAATGTATGGCCTCAGTTTGACTATGGCCGGGAGGGCGCGAAAAGAGAGCTTCCAGAAATCATCGGCTATCGCGCTGAAAACAGGGCCACCGTAACGATTAGAGATGTTGCAACAACGGGCGAAGTTATTGACGCAGCGGTTGAGGCCGGTGCAAACCAGCTCTACGGACTTAGTTTTACAGTCTCCGAGGAGACAGGAAAGGCGCTTCGAACCGAGGTTTTACAGATGGCAGTGTCAGATGCAGAGGAGAAGGCTCAGGCAATTGCCGATGCACTTGGCGCAGATGAGATAACTCCTGTTAGCGTGGTTGAAGGAGCAGGATACACACCCCCGATCTACAGGTATGATGTGGCAGCCTTAGAAAAGGGGGCTGCGGCTGTGCCGATTAGCCCAGGTGAAACCGAGGTGTCTGCATCGGTCACTGTGACATTTGACTTCGAGTGATCTATCAGACTTAATTGTTGGACGCTACTTGTCTGGCAGGAGAAATCCTAGTCTTTGAGATTTTCAAGCATACGCTCTACTTTTCGCAGACTGAGTCCTGTTTCCTTGGCAATTCTTCGCATATCCTCGAACTCTGCTTTTTCAACAGTTATGCTGCCTTCACGTTCAGAGGCAACTTTGAAGCGGACTTTGAATGTCTGCCCTTTGTGTGAAAAAGTTTTCTCGATCAACTTTCGGTTCAATGTCAAACGATGAGCGTGAGGCATGATGCGAACACCCAGAGTTCCAGTTTCCGCAATTATGATTCCTATAAGATTCTCAGCATCTGCCCGGTTGCACATGACCTTCAAAATATGGCCGGGGCGGTTTTTCTTCATAATACATGGGACGAGCACTACATCAAGCGCGCCCTCTTCAAAGAGCTGCTCGAAGAGATAGCCCATTGTCTCGCCGGTTGCAGTGTCGATGTTTGTTTCAAGAAGCGTGATTTCTTCATCATTGAACCTTCTTCCAACCTCTTCACCAATATAGAGCTTGAGCACATTTGGAAAATCCATGTCCCTCTGCCCGGCGCCGTAGCCTATTTTTTCAATCTTCACCAGCGGAAACACTTCGATAAAGTTCCCAGCTAGATTAACGAGAATCGATGCGCCCGTGGGTGTTGTGAGCTCCATTTTCCTGTCTCCGAAGAGTGGTACACCTTTGAGTATCTCAGCTGTTGCAGGCGCAGGCAGGGTGGAGCGCTGGTCGTGGAATGTGAAAAAACCCATGCCAGTGTTCACAGGCGATGACTGGACTACGGTGTCGAGCAGGCACAGGTCATCGAGAAGCGCTGAGACCGCAACAAAATCTGAGATCGTGTCAGCCGCATCATGAAGATGGAGGTCCTGCTTTTCAACTCCATGAACCGTTGACTCTGCGTCTGTAAGTGTTTCAAAACAGGACAGTGCAAACCCTCTTGCAGGCTGGGACAAAGCAGCCTTTTGAATCGCATCTCTGCACTCATCATAGGTTATCCGGCGGTCCGCAAATTCAAAGCGATAATGGGTTGAGCTGTACACACCTCGCCTCACCTTCTTGAT
>QIDD01000037.1 GCA_003230355.1 Methanobacteriota archaeon | reverse complement strand
TCTGAACCAGTTGTTACAAAGGCGATTGAAGCCAAGAATATGAAGGACCTTCCAAAGCTTGTGGAGGCGCTTCGCCAGCTTGCAAAAGAAGACCCCACACTTCGCGTTGAAATCAACGAGGAAACAGGCGAACACCTGCTATCAGGCATGGGCGAGCTTCATCTGGAAATCACCGAATACCGTATTAATCAAAAGGGAATCGACATCGTTGGCTCCGAACCAATTGTTGTCTACAGGGAATCGGTAACCGCCAAATCGCCTTCAGTAGAAGGAAAATCCCCTAACAAGCATAACAAGTTTTACTTCACAGTCGAGCCCCTTGACGAACCAATCTTTGAAGCCCTCATAAACGGCGATATAAAGCCGAATCGGCTAAAAGGAAAAGAACTTGGAAAAGCACTTTTAGATGCAGGCCTTGACAAAGCCGAGGCAAAACGAGCTGAAGAGATATATCTCAACAACCTTCTCACCGACATGACCAAGGGTATCCAGTATCTAAACGAGGTTATGGCACTCATCAAAGAAGGCTTCCACGAGGCAATGGACAACGGCCCGCTTTCAAAGGAAAAGGTATTGAAGGTCAAGGTCAAGCTTGTGGACGCAAAGCTCCATGAAGACTCTATTCACCGCGGGCCTGCGCAGGTGATTCCTGCAGTGCGCGACGCTGTGAGGCGGGCAATACTTGAGGCAAAACCTGTTCTTTTGGAGCCGAAACAAAAAGTATTTATCCATGTGCCCGATGAGTATATGGGTGGAGCTATCCGCGAGGTGCAAAGCCGCAGAGGCCAGATCAACGAGATGAAACAGGAACAAGACATGACAATCGTTGACGCCAAGTGCCCAGTAGCCGAACTCTTTGGATTTGCCTCTGGAATTAGATCGGCTACAGAGGGAAGGGCGCTTTGGGCAACAGAGCACGCAGGTTTTGAACCAGTCCCGCGAGACCTTCAGGATAAGCTTATAAATGAGATTAGAACAAGAAAAGGTATCTAAATAATAGGAGGAAATACACATGGCAGCTAAACCCCATATGAATCTAGTGGTTATAGGACACGTTGATCACGGTAAGTCTACTTCTGTTGGACGGCTTCTCTTTGAGACAGGGGCAATCCAGAAGCACGTTATAGAGAAGTATAAAAAAGAGGCTGAAAGCATTGGAAAGGCGACATTCGAGTTTGCCTGGGTAATGGACAACCTCAAAGAAGAGCGTGAGCGCGGTCTCACAATCGATGTTGCCCACCGCAGGTTTGACACAGATAAATACTATTATACAATCATTGACGCGCCGGGCCACAGAGATTTCGTGAAAAACATGATCACCGGCGCAAGCCAGGCCGACGCAGCAATACTTGTTGTAGCAGTAGGCGAGCGCGATGAAAAAGGCGGGCTCATGCCACAGACAAAGGAACACGTCTTTTTGTCCTGGACACTTGGAATCAAGCAGATGATCGTGGCTATAAACAAGATGGACACAGTAAACTACAACCAAGCAAAATATGAGGAAACCAAAAAGCTACTTGACCAGCTCTTCAAGGTTGTAGGCTTTAAGCCAGATCAACTTGAGTTCCTGCCGATGTCAGGCCTCAAAGGCGACAATATAAAGGAAAAAGGCAAGCTCGACTGGTGGACTGGCAACACACTGCTTCAAGCGCTTGATGACATAACCCTCCCGGAAAAGCCAACTAAGCTACCACTCAGACTTCCAGTGCAGGATGTATACAGCATCACAGGTATTGGAACTGTACCCGTGGGCAGGGTTGAAACAGGCGTCATGAAGGTAGGCGATAAGGTTATCTTTGAACCTGCCGGCGTAACAGGTGAGATAAAATCAATCGAGATGCATCACGAGATGATGGACAAAGCCGAGCCTGGTGACAACATCGGATACAACGTGCGCGGCGTAGGTAAAGATGACATTCGAAGAGGCGACGTATGCGGCCCTGCAAGCAAACCTCCAACGGTTGCAAAGGAGTTCACCGCGCAGATAGTGGTTCTCAATCATCCTTCGGCAATCACTGTCGGATACACGCCGGTTTTCCACGCTCACACCGCGCAGGTGGCATGCAAGTTCGTTGAGCTAATTTCAAAGCTTGACCCGCGCACTGGAAAGGTACTGGAGAAAAATCCCACATTTCTCAAGACTGGTGACGCAGGTGTTGTGAAGATCGCGCCGACCCGGCCACTTGTAATCGAGCCTTTCAAAGAGATACCGCAGATGGGAAGATTCGCAATTAGAGACATGGGCTCAACCGTTGCCGCTGGAATGGTGGTAAACGTAACACCCGCTAAATAAAACGAACCAGATGAAAAGGACATACTAAAGGACAGGTGCAAAAAGAATATGCAAAAGGCAAGGATAAAACTCTCAGGATCAGACCATAACCAGCTGGAAGAAGTGTGTCACCAGGTCCGGGAGATAGCGACAAAGACCGGCGTGAACGTGGCAGGCCCTATACCATTGCCAACAAAGAGACTTAAAGTACCTGTCCGAAAATCTCCCTCCGGCGATGGAACCGCCACATGGGAACACTGGGAGATGCGGGTGCACAAGCGCATTATCGACATTGACGCCGATGACAGAACCATGCATCAGATCATGCGTGTGCGTGTGCCCGACGGTGTTAACATCGAAATTAAGCTCAAATCCTAAAATAAAACACGAAAAAATTGGAGAAATCATCGGTGGGGTGCGAAAAACACACGCCCAATGTTCATTGCACCACTACATGCGCCTCTTCCCCAAAACTTTTTTATTCTCACAAAAACAAACCACGCCAAACATGCCGAGGTAGCCAAGCGGATTACGGCGCAAGCCTGGAAATACAATTTATCAAAAATATAGATAAAAACCAGAAAGCTTGTGTTCCTCCCGGAACTCATGGGTTCAAATCCCATCCTCGGCGCTGCAATCCTTTTCTGTGTAGAAAAGTTTTGCCTATCCAAAAGACCCGCATTTTCGCTTCGCAAAAATGCTCCAATTGAAAGGAATCCAAATTATTTTCCGACCACGGTTTTGCTGAGAAAATTAATAAAATAACACTCTATACTTCATTCGGCCCTAATTCGCCCAGATGAATTATAACAAAGCCCTACAAAACCACATTTTTGTATTATTTGCCTTGGCAAATTCTTTTCAAACGAAAAGGGGTGGGCGACGCCTCCTGCGTTGCTGGATAGCCCAAAGAACAGCGGGTTTTTACCCTTGATTATCAGGCTCTTTCTCAAGGAGGTGAATTATCTTTATCCAATGGTATAGAAAAATGCTTCCTTTTGATGAAGTTTTGAACAAAGTCCTTTTCTTTTTACTATCTTTTCTGAGAAGCCCAGCATTTTCCAAAAATAAGAGATATTTTCTCAGCTGACTACCACTCATGTTTGCCTTATGGAGTATTTCTGTCTTTTTTACTCCCTTTATAGCGACTTTTAGGATAAATGCATGGAGCATCATCTCTGATCTTCGGTGATTCAGTCCTGCAATACCGCTTCTGTTAAAATCAATCCTCTCCAATCCATCTATTATGTTTTCCTGGGCATAGGCGGGTGAATCATCGATTAGATTGAATATCAAACTCAGTTTCTCACTGATTAAATCCTCAGGACCCTCTAATCTGTCTAGAAAATCCATTACCTTAAGCCTTGAAATTTTTTCCGTGTCAATCAGATACTCGGCCTGCGCCATTTTATTCGTCGCTCCGTCATTGATATTGTGGGTTTAATGGAACCATAGCATAAGGGAGGGGGGAGGTGACCTGTAAAAGGGCTCGCGATAAAAATAGAGAAACCATCTTACAGGCCATGCTATAACTTTCTCTAAGAAGAGTATATAGGTTGAGTTACCAATTGTGAGCCTTCATTTGCCCAAATTTGGAAGTTACCGGAACTAGCAGATCAACTTAGAGAGTTATATAAAATTCCTTTATGGTTAAGAGAGGGTTTTAGAGCGGTGAGTTGGATTTTCTCAGCGAGTATCCTTGGGTGAGAATGGAATAGTAGAAAGGTGAAAGCGCCCTTATTTCAAGGGGCCTGCGTCTTCAAATCCTTCTCTCTGCCCTGTCCCCGCGCGCCGTGTCATCTTCGCTGGATGAAAGAGCATCCTCAGGAGGTTCTGGGCGTGCTCTCTAGCTCTACTTTCACATAGCTTTGCAAGCTTTTTCCCCTCTGCCTCGTCTTCATGGACAAAGACTTCGAGGATGTGGGTGTTGGTCATGAGCTGCGCCTGAACAAGTCCTGTGCTCGCCACCTGTGCTGTGACCTTGTCCTTAGGGTCCGGCCCCGGCATTCCAAAGGCCATACACACGTTGCATCCCTCTTCTTCGATGAGTTTTTTACATGCCACAGGGAGGTCTTTTATCCCTGGCACTGTGACCCGGACTAGTTTTAGCCCTGTTGCGTTGGATTTGAGTTCGTTTATTGCGTCTGACGCCATGTCATGCCTTGCAAATGTAGTGTCAGCGAGTCCAACTTTCTTCATATATCATCCATCTCAGATAGGTCTTTGTGAGGCATCCATTTTAAATATACCTCGGATATAAAAAAGGCTATGGTGTCTGAAAGGCTGTCACAATTGAAACCGTCACCAACCCTTGAAATCACAGCTGAAGCTAAGGCTTTGAAGGCGCAGGGAGTTGATGTTATAGGCTTCGGCGCGGGTGAACCTGACTTTGACACGCCGGCGCACATTAAAGACGCGCTTTACAAGGCGGTTGAGGAAGGATTCATCTATTACACGCCGACGCCCGGAATTTCTGAGCTGAGAGAGGCTGTCGCTGAGAAGCTGAAACATGATAATGGAATAGACTACGCTTCTGATGAGGTGATTGTAACGCCCGGTGCGAAGCAGGCGCTTTTTGAGGCTGTTATGGCGCTTGTGAATCCTGGTGATGAGGTGTTGATCCCGGCGCCTTATTGGGTTTCCTATGTGCCAATGTGTCAGATAGCAGGCGGCCGTGCTGTGCCAGCGGCCACATCTTCTGAACAGGGATTCATGGTTTCTGCTGAGGATCTCGAAGGCAGCATCACCAAGCGAACAAAGCTTCTCATCCTTAACTCACCAAGCAATCCCACGGGCGCGGTGATAGATCGAAATAATCTGTTGGAGATTGCTGATCTATGCATTAAAGAGGATATTATCGTAGTCTCAGACGAAATCTATGAGCACATTATCTATGACGCTGAGCATGTGAGCATTGGCTCGCTTCCAGGGATGCGGGAGCGAACAGTTACTGTGAATGGTTTTTCAAAGGCCTATTCCATGACAGGCTGGCGTCTGGGCTATGCTGCGGCGCCCAGGGAGATTATCAAGCTTATGTCCAATCTTCAGGGGCATAGTGTTTCAAACGCCACATCCTTCGTTCAGAAGGCGGGTGTTGCGGCGCTGCGTGGGAGCCAGGACTGTGTGGCTGAGATGACCGCTGAGTTTCGCAGGCGCAGGGACAGAATCGTTGAGCTTTTGAATGAAATACCAGGTGTGGACTGCCCAATGCCTGATGGTGCCTTCTACGTTTTCGCTGATTTCAGAGGTGTTGAAGCTGATTCCATGAAGCTTGCGAGCCTGCTTCTTGAGGAGGCGCGGGTTGCAGTTGTGCCTGGTGTTGCCTTTGGCGAGGCTGGCGAAGGATTTCAGCGGATTTCCTATGCAACAGACATGGAAAAGATTGAAGAAGGACTTGGGCGAATTGAAAAGGTTGTTAGGAGGATGAAGTAACTATGGTTTTGGTTGAGATTATCTCCGGGAGCACGTCAGATGGGGATATTGTGGGTTCTGTTGAAAAAACCCTTGAATCGCTGGGAGTAAGCTTTCGTTCTCATGTGGCTTCTGCGCATAGGGAGCCTGAGAAGGTGAAGCAGATCGTTGAAGATTCGGAGGCCTCTGTTTTTATTGGTGTTGCCGGGCTTTCTGCGGCGCTGCCTGGCGTTATCGCCTCACATACGCTTAGGCCGGTTATCGGCGTTCCCAAGGATGTGAAGCTCGGCGGGATGGACTCGCTTCTATCTATTGTTCAGATGCCGCCCAAAGTTCCTGTTGCAACAGTTGGAATTGACAACGGGAAAAACGCGGCCTTCCTTGCTGCTGAGATATTGGGAGTAGGGGATTCCGATGTCCTGCGCCGGCTGGCAGAGGTTCGAGGTTTTAAGCAGGCCTAGGCCCTATGGAAGATGGCATATTTATTGGTGGAGTGTTTTTTCTAGCCCTCATTTTGGGTTTCATATTTCGAAAGCCCGCAGAGAAGAAAAGAGATAAACAAAATGCACGCGCCTCGGCAGAAATTGATCTGCTTGCGGCTCTTGGAAAATCGGTTCTCATAGAGTACACGCCCACCGACCGCTTTGAAGATGTCACAAAAAAAGTGCTGTCCAAATCACTAGCCTCAAAGGGAAGTGTTGTTCTTCTCACACAGGCACCCAGATCAGGAATATATTATGAAGAATTCCGCTCAGATGTCAAATCAGGGCAGTTGAAGATGGTAAACATTACCTCTGAAAACCCGCTTGCAAGACCGCAGATGTTTCGGGTGGGAAAGCAGGAACATGAACCCCCGCGTGGGAAGCCTGACTCTGAGATAACTGCTGTATCCATTAATAACCTGGAGTTTGCCTTTGAAATCGTTGAAGAACTTGCGCCGGGGGGTGTGCTCATATTCGAAGCGCTGACAGGGATAATCCTTGGACTTGGGTCTGAAAAGAGAGAGTCTGCATATAAGTTTTTCTCATCCATTGTTGAGGAGCTAAGCGAGAAGGACCGAACCCTTGTAGCGCTCTTGAATCGCGGTGCCCATGAAAAGGAAACTGTAAGCGCCTATGAAGGGCTTTTTATGAATATCTTTAAAATCGACGAGGGGTGCCTGGTCTCTTTGAAAGGTGCACGGGATGCGGTGTGCCTACTGCCTCATTGAGCAGAATTCGCCGCACATGGTACAAACTTTTGGATCTGCAGGATGGCGCTCAGATCGGACTGCGCAGGCCGTCTCAGGGTCAATGAGGTGTTTGAAAAGCTCGTCCCAATCCAAATTGGCTCTGGCCTTTGCCACGCTTAGATCACGGTCTCTGTCGATTCCGCGCGTAAGGTCTGCTGCATGGGCTGCGATCTTCGAGGCGACCACACCTTCGCGCACATCATCCGCTGTGGGAAGCGCCAGATGCTCTGAGGGGGTAACATAACATAGGAAATCTGCTCCGTGCATAGCGGCCACAGCACCTCCGATTGCGCCTGCAATATGGTCGTATCCAGCCGCGATATCGGTTACAATCGGTCCGAGCACATAGAAGGGCGCGCCCTTGCATATCCGTTTTTGCAGGATGATGTTTGCGCCTACCTCGTTTAGCGGCACATGCCCAGGCCCTTCAACCATCACGCCGACTCCGCCTTCCCAGCATTGCTCCACGAGCCTGCCAAGGACAAGCAGCTCCTCTATCTGAGGCTTATCGGTTGCGTCGGCAATGCATCCCGGCCGAAGCGCGTCGCCAAGGCTTAAAACAACATCATACTCCCGTACGAGGTCCATGAGATAGTCAAAGTCTGCGTAGAGCGGGTTTTCCAGTCCTGTGCTTCGCATCCACTTGGCAATGAGCGAGCCTCCCCGCGAAACAATTCCTGTCACTCGGTTTGAGCGGTCCACCGCCTCAAGGGTTTGCTGGTTCACGCCGGAGTGCACGGTCATGAAATCCACG
>QIDD01000036.1 GCA_003230355.1 Methanobacteriota archaeon | reverse complement strand
TTTCTCTACCCCTGGGCGGTTGTCTTCACCGACATCGGGATGATCGCAGTCGTTGAGATGGTGATATTCATCGCCATGCTGCTTGTGGCCCTCGTCTATGCTTGGAAGAAGGGTATCCTTGAGTGGACATCCCTCTCGTGGCAGGAGATAAGATCATTGGAACCGGAGAATTAGGACATGTCAGCCGACGGATCACAGACACATGTCATATTCACAAAAAAGGATGAACTCCTTGAGGTTGCTCAGGATGAAAAAAAGCGTAAAAGCTTTCTTGCGAAGGTGAAACGGCCAGCCGAATATCTGATCAACTGGGGTGTTAAATCATCGCTCTGGATGTATGCGTGGGGCCTTGCCTGCTGCGCGATTGAAATGATGGCTTTCGGAGCTGCAAGATGGGATTCAGACCGCTACGGCATCATCGCCAGGGGGACTCCGAGACAGGCAGACCTTATGATTGTAAACGGCCCCATTACTTATATGATGGCTCCGAGGGTGAAGAGGCTTTTTAATCAAATGCCCCAGCCAAGGTATGTTATCGCCATGGGTGAGTGCGCAATAAACGGAGGTCCGTTCTGGGATTCTTACAGCATTGTCAAGGGTGCAGACAAGATCATTCCGGTAGATGTCTATATACCAGGTTGCCCTGTAAATCCAGAGGCGCTTTTAGATGGAATAATTAAACTTCAAGATAAGATTCTTAAAGGAGAGCTTGCCAGTTGAGCGTTAATTCAGAGATTATTCAGGCTGTAAAAGACGAGTTTGGAGAAGGTATGGTATATGCCGTGGACCGAAAAGAGCGCCGCATTGTTCTCACAGTGAAAAGAAACATTCTAAAAAAACTCTGTAAATTTTTAAAAGAAAAGCTTGAGTTTGATCATCTCACAAGTATCGCGGCCGTTGACCGTTCAGGTCTTGTTAACGGGATGATTGAAAGTCGTCTCCTCTATTATGATGATTATGAAATGGTTTATCACACATGGAGCCACTCGAAAAAAACCCTTGTAGAAATCAAGGTTGCAGTCCCAAAGAAAAATCCGAGCGCCCCCTCGATTACAGATGTCTGGAGCACTGCAAACTGGCAGGAGCGCGAGGCGTTTGATCTCATGGGCGTGAAATTCAGCGGCCATCCAGATCTTCGCAGGATTCTCATGCCTGAGTGGTGGAAAGGCCATCCCCTGAGAAAGGATTATGAAATGTCGCCAGGCAAGTGGTTTCTCTCAGATGAAGACGAAAAAGAGGAATATGTTCTCGACAATCAAAAGCCTGTTTTCCCGCTTGATCAAAAACTTGCGGAAAATGTGAAAACCGAACAGATATCTGAGATGATACTTCGAATTGGACCGGTTCACCCAGGAAACCACGGTCCCTGGCTCATCAATTTGAAGCTTGACGGCGAGGTCATCGTTGATCTGGACACTCAAATCGGCTACCAGCACAGGGGTCTGGAAAAAATCGCAGAAAACCGGACCTGGACCCAGTATCTGCCTCTTTCAGACCGCTACTGTTGGCTTACAGCACTTTCCAATAACCTGTCCTATGTGCTTGCAGTGGAGGACATCCTTGACGTTGAGGCGCCGGCGCGTGCCCAGTATCTGCGTACCATTATGCTTGAGCTTAACAGGCTTGCAAGCCATTTGCTCTGGCTCGCGGCCATGGGCATTGACCTTGGAAATCTCTCTGGCTTTTTCTACACTTTCCGTGAGCGGGAGTGGATGCTTGATCTTCTTGAAATGGCGGCAGGTAACAGGCTGAACTACAACTACGGCCGATTTGGAGGTGTGACCTTCGACGTGGATGATAAGTTTGTTAAGAAGGCGAAAACAACTATGAAGATTTTCAGAGCCCGGCTCCAGGAATATATAGACCTCTACGATGGAAGCAGTATATTTCACGCGCGAACAAAAGGTGTAGGAACAATAACTGCAAAAGCTGCTAAAGACCTCGGAGTTACAGGCCCTCTGCTCCGCTGCACAGGTGTAAAGGCCGACGCACGAAAAGACGATCCCTATGCAGCCTATCCAGAGCTTGATTTTAAGATACCAACCCGTAAGAACGGTGATGTCTACGCCTCATATGAAGTCAGAATGGATGAGATGCAAATATCTTCTGAAATCATTGATCAAGCCCTTGACAACCTGCCGAAGGGCCCTGTTCAAAGTAATCTCGGCCGAATTGAGCCTGTTGGAGAAGCCATATCGAGAATAGAGGAACCACGAGGAGAGATAGCAACTTACGTTATAGGCGATGGAAATGACAAACCGTACAGAGTCAGAGTACGGTGTGCAGAATATATCAACGTATCCGCTCTTGGCCACATGTCACGAGGATATAAGATAGCAGATCTCATTGCAATCATTGGCGGGATAGACCCCTGTCTCGGAGGGATGGATAGATGAGTTGGAGGTGTGTGGTTGGGACTTTACGCTGAAGATCAGGAACAGCTTTATCATGGGCCGATACCCTATATAATATTATTAGCCGGAGCCGCTGTTGCTGTTGGCGCAATCGCAGCCGTTGGAATTGTGTTCTCTTACATAGGAAGTCTTGGCCCAGCCTCATTTTGGAACAACCCCTGGGTAAGGGGTATAATAGGAGCCGCTCTATGGGCGGCAGTGGTGGGTGCTGGAGGCCTGTATCTCACCCTGCTTGAACGAAAGTTTATGGCCAGGGTGCAGGTACGCTATGGGCCCAATCGTTGGGGTCCATACGGCCTCCTTCAACCAGTCGCAGACGCGTTGAAACTCATGCGAAAAGAGGACATTATCCCTGATGCAGCTGACTCTCTTGTGATGCGGCTTGCGCCTATCGTGGCATTCGCCCCAAGTTTTATGCTCTTTGCAGCCGTGCCTTGGACAGCCACCTATGTGGCCTCGGAGATGGACATCGGCGTGCTCTACATCGTTGCTGTCACATCACTCACACCAATCGGAGTTCTTATGGCTGGCTGGGGTCCGAACAATAAATACAACCTGCTTGGGGCTATGCGTTTTGCTGCGCAGGAGCTTGCCTATGAGGTGCCTCTCATCCTTGCCATGATCGGACCCATAGCTGTAGCACAATCCTTAAATGGTGTGGCTATTGTTGAGGCTCAGGCTGGATACTGGTTTGGATTTATTCCGAAATGGAATATATTCCCTCAGTTTTTTGGTGCCATAATTTTCTTCGTCGCCTTTATGGCGGAGACCGGCAGGATCCCCTTTGACATCCCAGATGCAGAGAGTGAGGTTGTGCATGGCTTTACTGCCGAGTATTCGGGGATGAAGTTTGTCATGCTTCTGCTCCTCGAATATGTGCATTTGATTGCGGGAGCAGCCCTCTTTGTCGTCCTCTATATGGGCGGATATCTCGGTCCTTCGCCTATCAACCAGTTCGCATGGTTCACATTGAAACTGCTTTTCGTGATCCTTCTTATGATGCTTATTCGCGCGGTGTGGTTCAGGGTGCGTATAGACCAGATCATGAATCTTGGCTGGAAGATATTGCTTCCGGCGGCGCTTATTAATGTTGGATTTATCGGCGTGTTTCTAGCTCTCACGGTGCAATAATTATGACGATACGTAAACCCACGATACTTGGATTCAAGCACCTTTTCAGAAGGCCTGTAACAGTTCAATATCCCTTTGAAAAGTTCAAGGTGGGTCCGAATTATCGGGGTGTTCCGGCCCTTGATTTTGACAAGTGCACGTCCTGTGAGAGATGCACCGATGTATGCCCGAACAAGTGCACGATTATGGTTGAATACAACGGCAAGAAAGTCCCCAATTTATATGCCTCGCGGTGCATGTTCTGCTATCTCTGTGTCGAGGTTTGTCCAACAGGCGCACGGGTGAACACACCTGTCTACGAGCTTGCCGAGTACTCACGAGAGGCCACGCTTTGGACTCCTGAGCAGCTCATCCCGCTGGTTACGCCTGAGCTTAGAAACGACGTTATCCCCAAGGTGCCTGTGGTTGAGGTGGATGTCTGTGTCAACTGTCTGATGTGTGAAAAGACCTGCCCCTACGATGCAATATCACACGTTGATAAAGGCGACACGCGTACAATCACTACAGATTATGACACGTGCACTTCCTGCGGAAAATGCATAGATATATGCCCGCCACAGGCTTTGAGCTACAGCCGAATAAAGATAGATGCAGGAGATAAACTTATTTGGATCAAAGATATTCCGATTAAAGATATCGAAGTGGAAAACTATTATCAGCTCCTCTATAAAAAAGTGATTGAACCCACTTGGTGCTCTCACTGCACAGCATGTGTTGTTGCCTGCCCTGTTGAGCGGATCATCGGCGGCGATCAGGAGATCTCTGAAGACCTTGACATTCCATGCCTGGACTGCTCGCTCTGTGTGCGAAGCTGCCCAAGATATGACTACCAGAACCCCAAGGGCGTGGGTGAGTATACTGACGTTTATTCTGTCGGCTCCACTCGTTATGTCGGCCAGGACGGTGGTATTGTTACTGAGATGCTTGTCTCAGCGATGGAGATGGGGATTATAGACACAGCCATCGTTGTTGCTGGAGATGAGGAGTGGAGGCCCTATCTAAGGATTGCGAGGACGCCTGAGGAAATCACATCAGGGCTCAAGACCAAGTACGCCATTGCGGACATCCTTTCTGCGCTTAAGGCCGCTGATAAGATCTCTAAAAAAGGCATAGGGATCGTGGGTGTTCCCTGCCAGATCGAAGGTTTCCAACAGCACGCCGAAAACACCAAGTTCTTCACATCCAAGGTGAAGCTGGTGGTCGGGATATTTTGCTTCGAAAACTTCTACTATAAGAGGTTTTACAAGGAATTTTTGGAGGAGAACGAAGGCATCAAGACCGCTGATATCACGAGGACTGATATGAAAAAGGGCGTGCTCACCGTGAACACGAAGGACGGTGGCGAATACAAATTCAAGCTCAAGGACCTGGCGCACTATGAGTTTGAGGGCTGCAGGATCTGTCAGCACTTCTCAAACATCACTGCCGACGTCTCCGTCGGGGGCAGCGGATCGAAACACGGCTACAGCTCTGTTTTCATCAGACAGGAAAACGCAAAAAGGATACTGGACTATATGAATGAAAAGGGTTATGTCAAATTTGCCCCTGAAGAGCAGTTAGAAACCGTAATAAAGACAAACAACTTTATGGTTAACTTAAAGATAAAGCAACATCACATTGAGCCCTACCTTAAGGATAGAGGAATAGTGGTGGAAAATGATGAAACGTCTGAGGAAAAGAAGAGTGGGTGAAAGAAGTGGCTGCTGATCTTATCATGTTTTTCATAATTGCACTAGTATCAATATTTGCCGCGGTAATGGTGATGGAAGCTGAGGATATCTTCCATGCCGCGCTCTTCCTGGCCCTGCTCTTCACATCCATTGCCGGCGTATACATCCTGCTTACTGCCGAGTTTATCGCTGCAATCCAGATCCTTGTCTACGGCGGGGCGGTTGTTGTGCTGATTCTCTTTGCAATAGTTCTCACAAATCGGGCAGGCAAAGTGGGAGAGCAGTCTCTAAAAAATCTTCTCATGCGCACAGCGGCGATAATCGGGTTTGTAGCGCTTTTGGTTCAGCCTATTTTGAAGACACCCTGGCCGAATGAAATGATTGAAACTACAGGGCTCAATACCTATGCCGTGGGCTACTCTCTTTTCACAGATTATGTGATACCCTTCGAGGTTGTTTCTCTCGCCCTGTTATCAGCACTCATCGGCGCGGTTTATCTCTCAAAACGAGAGGTGGGACAATGATTCCATTGATCTACTATCTTGTATTCTCAAGTGTGCTCTTTGCAATCGGCGCATACGGCGTTCTCACAAAGCGAAACGCTGTGCGAGTTCTCATGGCAATCGAAATCATGATGAATGCAGCCATAATAAACCTGGTAGCCTTCTCAGTCTACATGCCCTACAACAATATCTCCGGCCAGGTCTTCGCGCTCTTCGCAATCGCAATAGCAGCTGCTGAAGCAGCTATCGGGCTTGCAATATTCATCGTGATTTTCCGGGTTCACGGAACCATTGATATCAGTGAAATAAGGAGGCTGCGAGGATGACTGGTGAAATTGTTTATTCCATAAGGCCGGCCCTCGCCGTTCTAATATCACTCATCATATCACTGCTGATCCTTGCCACAGGGTCAAGGCATAAAAATCTGAGGGAATTTTGGAGCATAATGGCGGCAACAAGCAAGTTCGCAATCGTTATCTCCATGATGCCTATAGTCCTTTCAGGCAAAATCATCGAATATTCCCCTAAGCTTATGGCGCTTTCACCAGCTATTTCAATCGTCTTTAGGGTTGACGCGCTGAGCCAGTTTTACGCATCACTATCATCGGGGCTGTGGATCCTTACAACCATCTATTCAATCGGTTATATGCGCAATCTGAAGGAGCATAATCAAACCCGTTATTTCTTCGCCTTCGCAGTCTGTGTGGCGGCAACCGTTGGAATCGCCTATTCAGGCAATCTATTCACGCTTTTCATATTCTATGAGATGCTCTCAATCGGAGCATACCCACTTGTAATTCATCACGAGTCAGACGAAGCAATGCGCTCAGGCCGAAAATACCTGCTCTACGTCCTCTTCGGAGGAGTCATGATTCTGGGGGCCATGACCATGACCTATGTTCTGGCAGGCACACTCACATTTGGCCAGAACGGGATACTCGCTGGAACGGCGGCACCGAACTTCCTAAGGCTTCTCTTCCTAGTCTTTGTACTGGGATTCGGTGTGAAGGCTGCAATAATGCCCCTCCACTCATGGCTCCCCTCTGCAATGGTTGCACCCACACCGGTAAGCGCGCTTCTGCATGCAGTGGCAGTGGTCAAAGCAGGCGTATTCGGCATGACACGGCTAATATACAATATCTACGGCGTGGACCTTATGAAGGAGCTTGGGCTGGGCTTTCCCCTTGCAATCGTTGCATCGATCACCATTCTCATGGCCTCAGTCTATGCCTTGCGGCAGGACAATCTCAAGCTCAGGCTCGCCTATTCAACGGTTAGCCAACTTTCATACATCATTTTAGGCCTTGCACTGCTCACGCCCAGCGGAGCCACCGGAGGAATCCTGCACATCGCAAATCAGGCGGTCATGAAGATTACCCTCTTTTTCACAGCCGGCGCAATCTACGTCCACACAGGTAAGAAGAATATCTCTGAGATGCGCGGCCTTGGTAAAAAGATGCCGATTACATTCACAGCCTTTGCAATCGCTGCCGTGGGCATGACGGGTTTTCCACCCACTGCAGGCTTTATCACGAAGTGGTTTTTAGCCGTGGGAGCACTTGAAGCAGACCATGTGATATTCGTGCTCGTGCTCCTCCTAAGCGCTATGCTGAATGCCGCATATTTCCTTCCAGTAGTCTATAACGCATTCTTCAAAAAACCACTGGACGGAGACGACGAATACGATGAGGCCCCCTGGATGATGTTGGGACCCATCGTTGTGACTACGATAATTATTATTTTCCTAGGGGCTTTTGCAAATCTACCCTACACGCCGCTGGCGCTGGCCCACATGGCAGTAAATGGATTTTTCGGTTTACCCTCTTGAGGTGTTTGAAGTATTATGAGTAATCCCCAAGTCGCAGCAGAAGTTGCAACACACGCCGTGGAAGCAATCGCCACGCACGCAGCCGCAGCACCAGTCCTAGTTGAATCCATACTACCACTAATCGCGGTGTTTTTACCTCTGCTGGTTCCGCTGCCAATGTACCTAGTTGGACGCAGATCTGAAACACTCAGAAACACAATTGCAATAGTCACAACAGCCATATCCTTCCTA
>QIDD01000035.1 GCA_003230355.1 Methanobacteriota archaeon | reverse complement strand
GTCTCGGGCAAGCTCTTTGTCAAACATCTTTCGCTCCACCACAATTGCACGGTCCTGCTTTGAATAGGCGAGAAACTCCTCGCCGCCGGGAGAGTAGAACCTCCCGCCCCGAATAGTAGAACAAATTAGCGAGTCTGAAACATCCACGCCGATCTGCTTAAGCCCGGAGATGCTGAAGAGGCCTGAGCACTTCACAGGATAACCGATCTCCTGGCTCCTTTCGATTATGCATACCTCCGCTCCCTGGCCTGCAATGTCACGCGCAGCGATGAGACCGCAGGGCCCGCCCCCAACGATTATCACATCATAGTCCATAGTACTTTGCCACGCCCGGCGATATATAAATCTGATGCCGCGGGGGCACAGAAAAGGATAAATAAGAAGATACATGGATAGCATAGGGTGAATCCGATGAAGTATGACGTTGTCATTATTGGAGCAGGACCGGCCGGTCTTTTCGCAGCCTATGAGCTCTGTGAGAAGACTGATCTTTCGGTCTGCATTATCGACATGGGAAAGGAGGTTGACAAGCGCATCTGTCCCATGGAGAAGACCGACGTGTGCATAAACTGCCAGCCCTGTAACGTGATGTCAGGTGTGGGCGGCGCAGGCGGGCTAAGTGACGGCACCCTTAATATTCGGCCGGATATCGGCGGTAATCTCTATGAGTTTCTCAAGCACAAAGAGGCATGGGCGCTTATCCGTTATGTTGATAAGATTTATCTAGACCATGGCGCGCCTGAGAAACTTACAAAGGCAACAGCTGTTGAGGAGGAGGAATTATCCCGCAAGGCTGCAAGCGCTGGAATCGAGTTTATCCAGATCCCTCAGCGCCACATCGGATCAGATCACACGCCTGAGGTCATCAAATCTATTCGCGAGCATCTTGAGGAGGAGGGTGTCACATTTCTTTTGAAGACCGAGGTTACCGAGATATTGGACGAGGGTGTTCTTACAAAGAAGAAGGGCGAGATAAAGGCCAAGTATGTTATCGCGACACCGGGCAGGTCGGGCGCATCGTGGTTTGTTAAGCAGGCTGAAAAACTAGGTATTGAGCGCAGGCACGGCGCAATCGATGTGGGTGTGCGCGTCGAGGTTCCAGGGATTGTGATGGACCCGATTTGTAACATTAACCGTGACCCTAAGTTCCATATTAACACTCCAACATACGATGATTTTGTGCGCACCTTCTGCGTAAATCACCGGGGCTATGTGGTAAAGGAGATGTATAAGGATGTGGGCGAGGGCTTTGTGGGCGTGAACGGTCACTCGCTGCGTGATAAGCAAAGCGATAACACGAACTTCGCATTTTTAACGCGCATCGTTCTAACTGAGCCTGTTGAAAACTCCACTGAATACGGCGCGTCCATTGCAAAAACTGCAACAACTCTTGGCGGCGGAAAACCCTTGGTTCAGCGGCTGGGCGATTTGAGGAGGGGGAGGCGCTCTACCTGGAAGCGCGTTGAAAGAGGTCATGTGCGCCCAACGCTTCGAGGCGTTACACCCGGTGATATTGCGATGGTCATGCCGCATCGGGTTGTGACGAATATCATTGAAGGCCTTGAAAGTCTTGACCTAGTGATTCCTGGTGTTGCAGCTGATTCAACGCTTCTCTACGCGCCTGAAATCAAGTTCTACGCGCTTAGAGCAGTGGTTGGGGCAAGTATGGAGACGAGCAAAGAAAACCTCTTTGTAGCAGGTGACGGGGCCGGTGTTTCAAGGGGCATTATCACCGCTTCGGCAACGGGTATAATGGCTGCGCGAGGGGTTATTTCCAAAGAAGGGCTTTAAAATGACCTTTGAAGGCAGGGTCTTTGAGTACCTTGTGATATCACTATTCGTAGCCCCCTTTTCACTCAGGTTTGCGGGGATGGATAAGAAAGGGTCTCTTGCCGCCTTCTTCGTGGGCTTTTTCGTCTATATCTCGCTTGGCTTTTCCGGTTTTTTAGTGCTTCTTGCGCTGCATGTTCTGGGCGCGATTGTAACACGCACTGGCTTTAGCAGAAAACAAAGATCAGGAATTGAGCAGAAAAAAAGGAGTTTTGAAAACGTCTGTGCAAACGGGCTTTTGCCTGCTGCCGCGGCGGTTGCGGCAGGTCTATTTACAAATTACAGCGAGCTATTTACTGTGGCCTTTGTCTCAGCGATTGCCGCGGCAACGGCTGACACGGTTTCAAGCGAGATTGGTGAACTCTCTAAAAGGAGACCGAGGCTTATCACCACCTTTGAATATGTTGATGTAGGTACTGACGGTGCCGTTACCGTTATGGGCACCGTCGCAGGAATGGGCGGCGCGGCGATAATTGCAGCCATTGCAATATTGTCAGGCATCCTTGTTTCAACAGCCCCTCTTTTTCTGATTGCAGTGGTTTCAGGATTTGCCGGAACAATTGTTGACAGCATTCTCGGCGCCGCGCTTGAGCGCAAAGGAGTTATCGGAAATGACCTTGTAAACCTCTTTTCAATAAGTGCGGGCCTGCTCCTGTCAGTCCTGCTCTATGTTTCAGTGATCTAATCCTTTGGCAGGGCCTTTAGAGCGTAGACGCAGATGAGAAGAACAACAGCCGTTGCCAGGGTGTTTACAGGCGGCTCTTTAAATAGGTCTTTAACTATTAGCTCCCTTCCAACCGCTGTGAGAATGATGAGTATCAACTCACGAGGGTCCATGACCGCTTCCAATGCATACGTCACGGTTAGATGAAAGAGCTCGACCAGAATTATCGTGTAAAGAATCTTATCCAAAAGCCCGTGGGATATGTCGATGTTCATTGACGACAGCCCAAGATTTGTGAAGAAATCCAGAAACGATAGAACTGCCAGAATCCCTATCATGACCGAGATTACTATGAAGAAGTATTGTGAGAATTTATCTCCTGTTGTCTTGTGTTCCATGTAAATTCATCCTCTTTCTTTGATTATAAGTTTTTGCCCCTGTTTTTGACAGGTAAAATATATAACCCCTCAAGGCAAATGTTAATTGGTGTTTTGTTATGACTGATGTGCCGGCGGATTTTATGGATCTCTTTGAAAAAAAGGGCTTTGCCCATCTGGCAACTATCATGCCTGACGGTGGTCCGCAGGTAACGCCTGTGTGGGTTGAGTTTGAATCGGGAAGTGTGCTTGTGAACTCAGCCAAAGGGAGGCAAAAAGACGTGAACATGCGGGAGAGGCCGAAGGTCGCGCTTTCCATCCAAGACCCTGACAACCCCTACAGATACTTGGAGGTCCGCGGAACCGTTGTGGGCATTACTGAGGAAGGCGGTGATGCGCATATTGACCGTCTTGCAAAGAAATATCTCGGAGTAGAAACCTATCCCTATCGCAGAGAAGGCGAGGTGAGGGTTATCTATCGAATTCTGCCGGACAAGTTTTCAACCTATGGCTAGACAGTTCCAGGATTTTGCTATCATGTACTACACCAAGATTCATCGGAGAGGGGGGAGCACTGTCCTTGCGGTCTGCGACTCAGACTCTCATAACAAGACCTTTGAAGACGGAGACATACGGTTGTTTGTGGACCCCTCATTCTATGGGAAAAAGGAGACGGGTGAAGAAGAGTTACTCGAGCTTTTAAAAGATGTAAACATCATAAATCTCGCTGGAAAGGGGTGTGTTGATCTCGCTATTTCCGAAGGCCATGTAGACGCGAAATCCGTGATTGATATCGGCGGATGCCTGCACGCGCAGGTCTACAGGATCTAGATGCGCTATGAGTTCAGGCAGGTTTTGTTATCTCTGCGGCGCTGTTACAGAGGAGCTTTTTAAAGGGCTGTGTAGCCCGTGTTTTCTCGGTGAAAAAGAGCTTGCAAGCATTCCACCCCGAATCAGCGTAAGCCTCTGCAGGGGTTGTTTTCGATATTACAGCAGCGGGGCCTGGGTCGATGGGGGGGAGAGTCTCACAGGATTTGCACAGAGCGCCGGCCGAAAAGAAACATTGTCCCATGTTTCAAAGGAGCTGGACCATCCTTCTGTAGATGTTGAAATAAAGGATATAAAAGAGAAGGGTAAGGGGCTTAGCGTTGAGCTTGAACTGCGCGTCTCAGGCACCACCTCCGGGCTGGATTATGTGCAGGAACTTAAAACAGTTCTTGAAATTAAGAATGTAACATGCCCTGAATGCTCACGTCGCTTCGGCGGATACTATGAAGCGGTTGTCCAACTGCGCTCTGAACAGCTCGATGACGCCCTATCCAAGTTTCATGAACAGCTTCGCCGGCTCTATGCCCGTGACAAACAGGCCTTTATAGCAGGCGAGACTTCTGTTAATGGAGGAGTGGATTTCAAGCTTGGCTCGTCGAAGGCTGCTAAAACACTTGGCGCATATTTCAAATCACACCATAAAGCAGAGATAAAGGAGACAATGTCGCTTGTGGGCAGAAAAGAGGGAAATGACATCTACCGTAGAACAGTGTTAATCAGGTTTTAAACGCCTGCACTTTCAGGTTATTTTGTGAGCAGATCTGCAAGATCGCTTTCAATGCTCAGCTTTTTCTCAAGCTCGTAGACACGTTTTTTAAGCTTCACCATCACAAGCTCACGGTTCACTGCGATTTTGTAAAATTTCTCAAGCTCATCAACCTTTCCTTTAAGCCGAATGTTCTGTTCGCGAATCTCCTCAAGCAGCGCGCTGAGAAGCTCTTTTACAGAGACCATTCCGAGGTAGTCACTGCTTTCGCTCTTTACAAGGAGGTGGCGGATGTTGTGTTTTCTAATGGTTTCAACCGCTTCTTGAAGAGAAATTGTCGGGTCCACCGAAACAATTTTAGCAGTCATCAGGTCCCCTATCTTCAGGTCTTTTAGATTTTTGCCGCTGGCAACTTCATGTGTAAAATCACGGTCAGTAACGATGCCTACTACACGGCCGGCATCTTTAACTAGCAGACTGCTCACCCCATTTTCAGTCATAATCCTTGCAGCGTCACTTGTGGTTGAGTCTGATGTTACGCCGATTAAGACCTTGCTCATCACATCTGCAATAATGTATTTTTCCGCGTCTGTCACAGACATTATTTTAGTGGCTTTGTGTTAATAAACTTGACGTAACAAATACCACAGATTAGAGGTTATCTTCTTCAAATATCCTCAGCTCCGTAGCATTTGGAATGCCTGCGCGCCCCCCCATCTTCTGCACACACCGGGATGCGATAAAATTCCCCACAATCGCGCAGTCAGCGCTGCTGTAGCCTTTGAACGCGCCATAGAGAAAACCCGCTGAAAAGGCGTCGCCCGCACCCGTCGTATCCACAACAGCGGCCTTAAATCCCGGAGCCCTCTCTACACCCTCAGGGCCGCAAACAACTGCACCCTTTTCACCAAGGGTTACTGCAACCGTGGCCCCGCCCAGTTTATGAAGCTTCTCTACTGCGCGATTCACATCTTTTCCCGCGAGTGCACCGGCCTCTTTTTCATTGAGAAAAAGGATGCTGCATCTGTCAATTAGCGGCCTCAGATATTCGATTCCACGGGCGCTCAAAAAACCTGGCGAAAAACTCAAGGCATAATCACCCAAGTACTCAGGTATCTGTTTAACCGCTGAAAAGGCGCTCTCGCCGGCAAAAGAGGAGACATGAACCATCTTTGCAGAGGAGAGATAGACCGGATCAATATCTCCTATTTGAAAGGCGTCGTTTACCCCTGGATCAACATACATCGTGCGCTCCCCGGAATCATCCACAAACGAGTAGACCGTGCCTGAGCGCCCGACAGATCTGATAACTCTGGAGATGTCCACCGAATCTGCTTTGAAAGCGTCGATAATCTTCCCTCCCGCCTCGTCAGACCCCACAGGCCCGATGAAACCGCAGCTCACGCCAAGGCGACCAAGTCCTGCAACCGTGTTAGCAGCCGAGCCGCCGGCCTCCTCCTCCACATTCTTTACAACGATCTCCTCACCTGACCCGGCCAACCGATCAACCTTTAGAAGCCGGTCCCAGTTCAACGCGCCCACACCAATAATGTCAACCAAGCTTACCAGCCTCTCCTCGAACAATCATGCGCATATCACTGTGCACCTTTAAAATCGCGTCCATGTCCTTGTCACCTGTTACCACATTGTAAACCGGCTTGGTCGCAGTTTCAAGTAGGTATCCGAATCGGTCCTCAAGTTTTGACGTGCCCAATTCAAGCTCTCCTGCTTTTTGAAGCGCCCCCTGTTTTCCCGCATCCATGAAAGCCGCGACAATGGGCAGAATCGCTCTCCCATCCTGTGTTGCTATCGCCACATCGGCATAGGGCAGGCAGTATTTGTTTGCGTTAAAGGCGATGGAAAGTCCGCCTGCGCCGCTAACCTCCCGAAGCATCTTATAATCTGTAATGCTGTCGCCGATGGCAACTACACGGGAAATGTCCTCACCCACAGCTCGTGCAAATCCCAAAAGCGCGTCCACCTTCCTCTGCCCACCCACAACCTCCACACCGATCTGTTCAAAAAGACCTGAACCAAAATAAAGCTCCTCCAGCATCACTCTAACATCGCTGGAAAGGCCTTCATTTAAAACCTTTTTTTCAATCCCAGCGAGAGCCGAGCGCAAATGTGGATCAAGATTCTGCCCGCCAAGCTCAAGCCTTGTTGATGCAATTTCCTCTTCAGAAACTCCGAGCCGACGCCCAACAGTGTGGGCATGCTGCTCATAACTTGTAGAAATGATTCTCACCTGCTCACCCCGGCTCCGAAGCCACTCCACCACATCCTTCATCCCCTGCACAAGGACCGCACCCTCTGAAACCACTTTTATATCATCTTCAGCTATGCCGTAATACTTGAGAAAAGGGACAATAAGCTTCAAGGTGTCACCAGGCTCATAACCCGGCCTATTCTCAAGCGAAAGAAAATCATCATATTCGCTCAGCGCTTCAAAGACCCGCCTGCCATTTTCAGAAAGACTCATCACCTCATAAGCATTGTCCTGAGGTGAAAGCGGACCTTCCAAATCAAAGCAAATCATAAAAGACCATCCCCAACCTAGTATTTAATCCTGATTGAAGGAAGGTTTTTATAATCCTGTGGTGAAATAATTTGTGAATGGAAGACTCAAGCGCGGGCAATGCTGAAAAAGATGTGAGCTTTGAAGACCTACAGGCCAGATATGAGCTTGAAAAGATTGACCGCGTAGCCAAGCTTGATAAGGACCTTACAGGAGCCTTTGTAACAAACGCCGATGACTATAAAAAGATTAAAAAAAGCCTGAAAAAACTTTTGAAAAACACGGTGAGCGAGGAGTCGATTGAACAATATATCAGCGAAAAACTCGGCATCGGAAAGCTCACACCATTTCTAGCAAACGAAGACCTTGAGGAAATCATGGTTATCGGCAGTTCATCTCCGGTTTATGTCTTTGACCGAAACAAGGGCATGATTAAAACAGAGGTCTACATTGATGAGACTGAGGCGCAGCAGATAATCAAGCGGGTCGCGAAATATTCAAGCAGGGTTGTAAACTCTGAAAATCCGCTTCTCGACGGCCGGCTTCCCGATGGCAGCCGTGTGAACGCAACTCTGTCAGGCGTGACGCCCAGAGGTGCAACAATCACTATTCGAAAGTTCAAAACCAAGAGCCTGACCCTTGTTGAGCTGATTAAATACGGGACCCTAACTCCCACCCTTGTAGCCTTTCTCTGGCTCACAATCGAGGGGATGGGCGGGATAAAACCTGCTAACACACTAATAATTGGGGGGACCGCTTCTGGTAAAACGACAACGCTTAACGCGCTTTCAGTCTTTGTGCCGCGCAGGGAGCGCATCGTAACTATTGAAGACACCCTTGAGGTGCGGCTCATGCATGAGCACT
>QIDD01000034.1 GCA_003230355.1 Methanobacteriota archaeon | reverse complement strand
TCACTGTTTCAACAACTCCGGGCGAGATCAAAAACGTGCAGCGTGAGAGCCGAAAGAAGAGCGGAAACTTAACTGTGTCTAAGGAGCTTGCAGAGGCAGTTGTCAAAGGCGAGATAACACTTGAGGAAGCTGTCCGGCGGCAGGAGAAACAGGGTTTCTGAAGTAGTTATCGCACGTCTCCATAATATTTTGCCAGTGTTTCAGCCGGGACCCCGATTGCGTAGAGCAGCCTGTTAAGGTGCATTTGTAGCACGGTTCGTGTAAATCCTCTCGCTTTGAATCGTCTTGATGAGGTAAACATCTTTGATTTCGCCTGCACGAGTCTGCCCTCTTTTTTAAGCTTTTTGCACAGCTCCACATCTTCCATCAGCGGCTGTATTGGGAATCCGCCAGCCCTGTCAAAGGTTCTTCTTCTCACAAAGATGCCGTGGTCGCCGAGATAGATTCCTGTGAGTTTGGCGCGCAGACTTGACCAGAAAACGTGGTTGCGATAGAGAAGTGATGTTTCGCAGGTATCATACTTCAGCCCGCCTCCCGCCACTTTGAAATCCTCCATTATTTTTTCAACCTCTAAAAACGCATTTTTCTCAGGAAGGCAGTCCGCATGAAGAAATAGTAAAATATCTCCACTTGCCCGGCCTGCGCCGGTGTTCATCTGAACCGCCCGGCCTCTTTTCGAAGCTATAACAATTGCATGCTCCCGTGCAACCTCGGCGGTTTTATCTCTGCTCCCGCCGTCCACCACAAATGTTTCAAAATCCCCCTTCATCCCATCGAGATGTTCAAACAAGTTTTTAATGAGGTCCGCCTCGTTAAAAACAGGGATGATTACAGAGATCATCGCATCAGCCGAAAAACCATGCTCATAAGCGCCTTCGAGGTCTTCAGCTTCGACTCATCCCCCACAAGTAGAGGGGCCTTCACATCCAGCCCGCTGAGGCCGAGCACGTCTTTTAAAGCTGAAACATCCATCTCCTCACCCCGCCCCAATCCTGGGCAGATAGGGTCTTTTTTCTTTATCCCTCCCTTTGAAAACTTGAAGGGAAACTCCCTGCAAAAATAGGGGCGGTCATCATATATTTTGCAGCAGCCGTCCTCGGAATCTAGAAACCTGCAGTTGCCGCCCGCATCTTTTTTCAGACAAACAACTTCAAGGCCGTCAAGCTGCTTTATGGGTGTGCTTCCAAGAAGGCTGAGAAAATCGTTGAGACCCATGTTCTCAGTGGCATCAGCCAACTTAATTCCAAGCCTTTCAAAGGCTGCGGCGTCATCCTCGTTCAAAACCACCAGGTTCTCTTTGCAGCACAGACTTTTGCACTCAGTGTAGACGCATTCGAATCTTGATGTTTGCCCTTTACCGAAAAATCGTCCAAAAACCATGGGAACCACCTAGCCGGTTGAATAACTTCCCAACACCTTATAATAGGATGTAAAGTCCTTTATTTTCTTCAGGATATTTTTTATCTTATCATCATCTGCTGCGCCCATGAAATCGATGAAGAATATGTAATCACCCAGACTTTTTTTCGTGGGCCTTGATTCAATCTTTGTAAGGTTGATTTCGGCATTTGCAAAGTAGCCCAGGATTTCATATAGCGCGCCAGGCCTATCAATCAATCCAAAGACGATTGAAGTCTTTACCTGTCCAGATGTCTCTGGACAGTTGTTCGAGATCACAAAAAACCGGGTTTGATTGTGATGGCTATCCTGAACACCCTCAAGAATGATGTTTAAGCCATATATCTCTGCTGCAATCCTCGGTGCAATCACGCCAGTAGACTGCAGACCTTTCTGCGCAACTTCTCGAGCTGCATCCGCTGTGGATGGGAAGTTGCGAGTCTTAACGTCGGGATGTGACTTTAACAGCCCCCTGCATTGAGCAAGGGCGTGGGGATGGGAAGCCACCTCTTTTATCTCACTCACGCCGACTCCTGGAAGCGCTAGCAGGCAGTGGCTGATATCAAGGACCACCTCGCGGCAGATTGAGACATCCGATGAGAGCAGCATATCAAGTGTTGCAAAAACACTGCCTTCAAGCGAGTTTTCAACAGGCACAATCCCCATTTCAGCGCCTCCAGATGTAACAGTGTCAAAGACCTCGTCAATAGTTTGACAGTAAATCTTTTCAGCCCCTGGGTCAGCTTTGAGCGCGGCCTCCTCTGTAAAAGTACCCTTCGGACCCAGAAGCGCGAGCCGGCGTTTCACCTTTTCTGCACCGCCTTACTATATCTGAGAATCAGAGAGACCATCTTTTCGATAAAGTCTTCGTCCAACTCATCAGCTGCAAGTTTTCGATAGTTTTCAAGAACAACCCTATCCCGGCTTAGATCCTCAACCTCCCGTGAAAGGCCGATTTTTACCTCGCCAATCTCACGGGAAACTGCAAACCGCTTTTTAAGAAGCACTGCTATTTCGGCGTCAATTCGGTCGATTTCAGCCCTTAATTCTGACATGACCATAGAACCACGTTCAACTTATTTTGAAAGAAATTATATAAGACTTCCGAACGCCAAAAGTGCATTGGAGTGTCAAGAATGCAGAAAATGATACTTATCGTAGATGATGAAGACGATATTCTCTTTATCCTAAAAAACGTTTTGTCAAAGAACGGATATTCTGTGAGAGAAGCCTACAGCGGGGAGGAATGTCTTGAGATCGTGAAAAAGGAGAAGCCAGACCTGATTTTCATGGATATCATGATGCCTGGAATGGATGGCTGGGAGACTGCGAAGACGATTAAAACAGATCCGAAGACAAAGGATATTCCAATATCGATGCTATCTGTAAAATCTGATCCTGAGGACCACAAGCGCAGCCGTGAATACGCCAGAGCAGACCATCATCTCACTAAGCCTGTTGATTTCAGCCTACTCCTGCATACTGTGGAAAGACTTACGGCGGATAACAACTGATAGCGACGTTTCCGAAAAAATGCTGGATTGTTATTTCAATAAATATTATAAGTGTGTAGTTCGAGGTGGGAGGCATGGCAGCGGGGTTACACACACTCGACGACTTTGATCTCAGAGGTAAGAAGGTTCTTTTTCGGGCGGACATAAACTCGCCTCTTGACCCTGTGAGCGGGGGGATACTGGACACAAGCCGTATCAAAGGATATGTGAAGACTCTGGAGCGGTTGAAAGACTCAAAGGTAGTGCTCATCGCCCATCAGTCCAGACCTGGCAAAGGGGATTTCACAACCCTGCGGCGGCACAGCGAAGTCTTAAACAGCCTTGTCAAGGGCAGGGTAAGCTATGTTGATGATGTTTTCGGGTCATGCGCGAAAAAGGAGATAGACCGTCTTAGCGCGGGCGAGGTTTTGGTGCTTGAAAATGTGAGGTTTTGTTCTGAAGAAACTTCGAAAATGATATGCAAAAAGCCGCCTATCGAACAGGCTAAAACACATCTTGTGCGAAGGCTTTCAAGTTATGTGGACTTCTATGTTAACGATGCCTTTGCAGTTTCACATCGGGCGCAGCCATCTGTTGTAGGCTTTCCAATGGTTCTTCCCAGCTGCATCGGGCCAAGCATGGAGCGGGAGATAACAGCGCTTACAAAGGTGCTTCATTCAAAGGAGACGCCGCGGGTCTTTGCCCTGGGCGGAGCAAAAGCCGATGACTCCTTTTTGATTACGAAAAACGTGCTTTCAAAGGGTGTTGCAGACAAGGTGCTGCTCTCAGGCGTTGCGGCCCTTATATTTCTCATGGCCTCTGGAAAGGACGTTGGGAGCGCGAACCGAGAGGTTGTAAAAGACCTTGGATACAAAGAACTGGTGTCTGAGGCGGGGGAACTTTTGAATCGGTTTAAAGGACAGATTTTGTTGCCGGTGGATCTTGCTTTTGAAGAAGCGGGCGGCGGCCGGGGGGAATCCGGGATTGACGGTTTTCCAGATCAAAAGGCGCTTGATATTGGAGCTGAGACGATGAAGGCATTTTCCACAGCGATTAAAGGCGCAAGGGTGGTTATCGCCAAGGGGCCTGCAGGGGTCTTTGAAATTAACGGGTTCGGCCAGGGGACGGAGTCGATTTTAAAGTCTATGGGTGATTCAAAGGCGCTTTCAGTTATCGGAGGCGGCCATCTTACAACTGTCGCAAAACGGGCGGGGCTCAGAGACAAGATATCGCATATAGGTTCAGGCGGCGGGGCCACGGTTTCATTTCTCTCAGATCAGCCGCTGCCGGGAATTGAGGCTATGAAAATGGCGGGCGGAGACGTAGCGTGACACGCACAATTGTTGTGGCATCCGGCAAAGGTGGAGTTGGTAAGACAACTCTCGCTGCAAACATCGCAGTTTCACTTGCACGGCTGGGCAAAAACGTGGCTGTACTCGACGCCGACGTTGTGATGGCAAACCTTGAAATAATCATGGGGATTCGAAACCCGCCTGTGGCACTTATCGATACTCTCAGCGGCAGGCTCAGCATTGAAGACGTGCTCTACGAGGGGCCTGAGGGTGTGAAAGTAATTCCTGCAGGCATTACCCTGGACGGGTTCAGCGAGCGCAACATGGACATGCTCAAGACCGCGCTTAAAGAGGTTCCCCGTGAAATTGAGATTCTTGTTATCGACGCGCCGGCGGGCAGGGACGCAGCGATGGTTATGGACGAGGGGCAGGAGGTTTTGATTGTCACGCTTCCCACGGTTTCATCGGTTTCAGACGCGCTGAAGATGAAGATACTTGCAGAGCGAATGGGTGCAAAGATTATCGGCGTGATCGTAAATCGTGTGGAGGGTAAGCCCAGGGAGCTTTCGGTTGCTGAGATCGAAAGCACGCTGGACGCCCATGTCATATCTATTGTGCCCGATTCTGAGGAGGTTAAAGACGCACTTGCCTATGAGGTGCCTTTTGTCACACGCTACCACAGTGCCAGGGTTTCACGGGAGGTGCTGCGTCTATCTTCATCGCTTATCGGCCGGGAGATCGAGTTTGAAGAAGAAGGATTCTTTAGCAGGATCAAAACCTGGTTCAGCGGCATTTTGAGAAGATAGATATCTCCATTATTCAGGATGTGCGGCGGCTGTTTTTTAAATAAAATTGAAATATTCTTCAAATAAGATGCGGCGCCTAGTACATGGCAGATAAAAACGGTTGAGGCTGTGTGAAGATGAAAAAACTCAATCTCAAATCAAACCTCTGGGGATGTATGAAATGCAACTTCCATGACTGCAGTTGCGGCGAAGACCTCTGCATCTACTCCTACGCCTACAGGACTATTGAAGACCTCAGGGCCTGCCCCAATCCCTAGCCACTAGCCAAAATGGGGCAGGCTGCAGGCATCATCTGTAAAAGGGATGGCCAGGTATTTTAACCAGAGTCAGAGGAGGAGTTGAAAACGTGTTGGGATGGATATGTTTTTATAAGCGTTTAGTCCATGCCAAAGGGAAATGAAATGCGATGTTTTGGTGGTTGGTGCAGGGCCGGCAGGTTGCAGCGCGGCTGCGGCATCTGCGGCTGCAGGGCTTAAAACAATACTTGTCGAGCGAAAGCCAGAAATCGGTGTTCCAATCACATGTTCAGGCGCAATAGGTAGCTATCTGCTACCTTATCTGCCATTTAAAACACCGAGTTATCTGCTTAAACACCGCATTGAAGGGATTGAATTCATCGTAGACGACATCAGTTATGTTCGAAGAGGCGGGCCCTGGTCAAGCTATGCCATAGACCGCTCCGCCTTTGACAAATGGCTCGCTCAGAGGGCGGTTGATTCCGGTGCTGATCTAATTTTGTCAGCCGAGTTTATTGATGCAACCATGGATAGATCAGGGGGTGGTGGAAGGGCGCAGATCAAAAAGGAAGATGAAATATTTGAGGTTGAGTTCAAAGTCATGATAGGGGCCGATGGAGCAGAATCAAGGGTGCTCAAATCGCTTGGCGAGCGAGTGGCGGGTGCGAGGATGGGGCAGGCTGTTGTCTATGAATACGAAGGGGCTACCCTTGAGTCTCCAGAGTTGGATCAGCTTTATTTCGGTGATTTCGCGCCCGGCGGCTACGCTCACATCTTCCCGCTCTCAGATAATCGGGCGAACATCGGCGTTGGCACAATCGATTCTGATGCAGATATCAGGCAGTGTTTTCAGGATTTTATCGCTCTTGCCCGTGTAGCGGCTCAGCTCAAAGATGCCAGACAGACATTGGAGAAGAGTGGGACCGTATCATTTGAGCCGTTGAGCAGGAAGAGGCAATATGGGTCGGTTCTGCTCGCAGGTGAGGCGGCGTCTCAAAACATCAAGCCCCTGGTTGAGGGATTTCTGCCAGCGATAATCTGCGGCGATGTGGCTGGAAAAACGGCAGCGCGGTGTCTGCAAAAAGGCGAGCCTTTAAGCAGTTATCAGCGAAATCTGGACCGTAGGCTTGGGCTTATACTCAGGGAATCTGACCGGCTCATCAGCCTGCTCGAAGACATCAGCGATCTCAGCGGACGCAGGAGCTATCTCCTCCTATCAGGGCTCTGCGGAAACCTCATCTCACCGGGCGCAGTGTCCAAACTGATCCATGGAGATGAGGAGCGCATCACATCCCGACTTGAATCCTGGAATAAAAGCAAGTTGAAACAGATTTTGTTAAATGCGTCTGAACGCCTGGCGATAATCTATCTTCACGCTCATGCAGCGGTGAACAGGAAAATTTATAAACTATAATCGACAATCCCACCGTGGTGTGTGAGTATGGGTCATCATCTATGGAAGCGGGGAGAAGCTCAAGATAGTGCAGTTCAAAATATCCTTATAAATCTTGGCGCGGCGCTTCTTCTGCTTTGGCTGATATATAACGGGGCGTAAGAAGGATTTCGCCTCCAGAGCGGTGGGCATCCGGGGCTGTCTGAATTGGAACAATTATTTATATCTTTATACAAGATAAAAATATACGGCATGATAAATGGCATGGGTGCGGTTTGTTGAAAACGAAAAAGAGCCGAAGCAACTGCTGTCTATAACATGGCATTGACCACATTCATCATTTATATCCTATACACCTTCGGCCTTCTAATATAAACAAGCTAACCCTCCTCCTTTTTCCTTGGCTATTTAATGATGGTCTTTGAGGCTGTCTCAACGACATCATCCACAAGCTTGAGTATCCTTCGTCCCTTTGGTGTTATTTTCGTTTTCTTTCCCTGCCTTGTTAGGTCACCTTTAGCGACCAGTATCTCGATGGCGTCGTAGACTTCGGTAAGATCATAACCCCGGTCCACAAACCATTTTCCCCTGTAGAACTTTCCGTCTTCATGTGTTCTAAGGATTAGGAAGAGCATGTGGGGTTTGATGTTTTGCTCCCAGAGCATCTTCAATCGTTCATACGCCATTTTCTCATCCATCTTTTCAGCCATACATATACACCTAATGGAACCAATGTTTTTTCTATTTTTAAATTTTTCCATCGCAGAAACAAACTCTTTTAAAAAACATGATCCTGCGTTTATTGGGGGGGGGGTGAAAATTTTTTCCCAAAAACACGGTTTTCGACATTTATTTTTCGTTTTCTCCAAAGGATTTATATACTGTTTTATGATTAAAATCAGTCCTGAGGTGCTAAGTGCTTGACAATTGAATGTGACGTACTAGTTGTGGGGGCGGGGCCTGCAGGGTCTGTTGCTGCATTGAGATGCTCCAAGTTAGGACTTGATACGGTTCTCGTGGAAAAAAATTCCAGAGTCGGTGAGCATACTAAGACAAAGCTTGATGCCTCTGCGAATGGTGAACTTCCCGCGATAATCGATGAAATTGGTTTAAAGGTTGAAAACAAGGTCTATATTTCAAACTGGCACCCCCCATCAGGTAATTTTTTTCAATTAAAGTCTCATTCCCCAGAATATTTCTTCAAACGAGGACCCGATAACGATTCCTTCGAAGTGGACACGGTTGCAAAGGCTGAAGAGGCGGGGTGCAGGGTCTATCTTAACTCAAAAATCGGAGAGGTTTTAGAGAAAGGTGGAAAGATTGATTTTCTAACTGTCAAGATAAATGGCGGCGTTGAAAGAATAAAACCCCGTGTTGTTGTCGCTGCTGACGGTGGTAATTCAATGTTTCACCGATTTGTCACTAAAAGATCAGAAGGCAGAAAGAAGATCGGCTATGGGCTTACGGGAGAAAACTACACAGGTCCTAATTCATCTAACGTTTACTTTGATGCTGAGCTGTTACCTGGAGGTTATTTCTATCTCATAACTGGGGAGAGCGGAGTTTCTACGGCAT
>QIDD01000033.1 GCA_003230355.1 Methanobacteriota archaeon | reverse complement strand
ACAACGGAGGAGCTAAACAAGATATGGAGGCCGGAAAGCACAGTAAAAAATTGGAATGACGTGAGAGCAGAATGGCCCAATAAAGAGATAAAGCTCTTCGGAGCAGGCACTGACAGCGGAACATTCGACTACTTTACAAAGGTAATAAACGGCGAGGAAGGCGCAAGCAGATCAGACTACACCGCATCAGAAGATGACAACGTCTTGGTTCAGGGAATCGCAGGCGAAAAAAACTCTCTCGGATACTTTGGCTTCGCCTACTACACTGAAAACCGCGGCAAGATAAAGCTTGTAGCAGTAGACAGCGGGTCCGGCTGCACCCTCCCCACAGAGACAACGATTAACGACGGCACCTACAGCCCGCTTTCCCGGCCCATCTATATCTATGTAAACACCGAGTCCCTGAACAGAACTGAGATCTCTGAGTTCGTGAAATTCTACATGGAAACCGCCTATCTCCTGGTTCCAGACGTTGGGTATATCCCGCTCCCGGACTCGCAATACCAGGACAACCTTGAAACGGCAGGGCTTGTTGAGGAGGCGACTTGAGCATGGGCAGACTAAAAGACGCGGTTATTGAAAAGATTCTTCTAGCCTGCGCCCTGATCTCAATTCTTACAATGATTGGAATCGTTGCCACGCTGCTCTTTGAAACAATCAATTTCTTCAGTGAAGTCTCAATTGCAAGCTTTCTCTTCGATACAAAGTGGACGCCTCTTTTCAAGCCAGCGCACTACGGCATTCTCCCACTTATAAACGGGACCCTGATAATTACAATCGGCGCGGCCGCAGTTGCGCTGCCCCTGGGAATACTTACAGCTATTTTTCTCAGCGAATACGCAAGCCCAAAGTTTCGGCAGGTCGCAAAACCCGTCCTCGAAATACTTGCAGGCGTTCCAACCGTTGTCTACGGATACTTCGCGCTAACCTTCATAACCCCGCTTCTGAGAAAGGCTTATCCTGAAACAAATATTTTCAACGCGGCAAGCGCAAGCATTGTCGTTGGCATCTTAATCCTTCCGATGGTTGCCTCTCTCAGCGAAGACGCGATACGAGCAGTTCCAAGATCAATTCGTGAAGGTGCATACGCCCTGGGCGCAACACCCTTTGAGGTATCAACAAAGGTTGCGGTTCCAGCCGCGCTCTCAGGCATACTCGCATCCTTTATCCTCGCGCTCAGCCGTGCTATCGGCGAGACCATGGCTGTAACAATTGCCGCCGGCATGATGCCGCGGCTCACACTCAACCCACTTGAAGGAGTTCAAACAATGACCGCATATATCGTGCAGGTAAGCCTCGGCGACACACCCCGTGGAACGATCGGATACCAGAGCATCTTCGCAGTAGCCATGGTTCTATTTATCATGACCCTTGGCATGAATATCGCAAGCCAGCTTATCAGACAAAAATACAGGGAGGCCTATGTTTAAATGGATAATGTAACCGCGCGAAAAAGGATTGGCAAGGTCTTTTGGGCAATGTGCCTAGCATCAACGGGCATTGCTTTAATCGTTCTTGCAATGCTTCTCTACGATTCCATAACCGACGGGCTGCCATGGCTGGACCTTCAATTTCTATCAAGCTTCCCATCAAGAATTCCAGCGCGGGCAGGCATCAAATCAGCGCTCTATGGCTCTATCTGGATGATGGCGTTTACAGCGCTCATTTCACTTCCACTAGGAATTGGCGCAGCGCTCTATCTTGAGGAATACGAAAAGGAGTCGCTTCTGAAGCGGATAATCGAAACCAACATTTCAAATCTCGCCGGTGTTCCAAGCATAGTCTACGGCATACTGGGCCTCGCCCTATTTGTTCGCACACTCAGGCTTGAGCGAAGCATTCTCTCCGGCGCCCTTACAATGACGCTTCTCATTCTTCCAGTCATAATTATTTCAAGCCAGGAAGCGATTAGGGCGGTTCCAAAGTCGATTCGAGAGGCAAGCTACGCACTTGGCGCGTCAAAGTGGGAAACCACCCGACATCACGTACTCACAAATGCACTGCCCGGCATTCTCACAGGAAGCATACTGGCACTGTCTCGCGCCCTGGGAGAGGCTGCACCGCTTATCATGATAGGGGCGCTGACGTTCATCGCCTTTACGCCGCAGACACCCTTCGATCCCTTCACAGTTCTTCCCATTCAGATTTTCAACTGGATATCACGGCCTCAGGAGGAGTTCAGATTCCTTGCGGCAGCAGGCATAATCGTTCTTCTCATATTTCTCCTATCAATGAACGCAGTTGCAATTATTATTAGAAACCGTTACGAAAAATACAGCAGGTGGTAAAAAGTGACATCAATCAAGATAAAAAATCTCAACGCCTACTACGGCGAAAAACAGGTGTTAAAGGAGATAAACCTCGACATCGGGGAAAAACGGGTTACAGCAATCATCGGGCCCAGCGGATGCGGGAAAAGCACGCTTCTAAGATGCATCAACCGGATGAATGATTTTATCGACATTTTCCGCGCAGAGGGTGAGATAGATATTGATGACAAAGATATTATGCAGATGGACCCTGTTCTCCTTCGAAAACAGGTGGGTATGGTCTTTCAAAAACCCAATCCCTTCCCAAAAACCATCTTTGAAAACGTGGCTTGGGGGCCTAAGATACATGGCACAAAAGACAAATCCACGCTCAATAAAATAGTTAATAACAGTCTGAAGCAGGCAGCGCTTTGGGATGAGGTGAAGGGCAGGCTCAAAGACAACGCCCTGGGTCTTTCCGGCGGCCAGCAGCAGAGGCTCTGCATTGCGAGAGCCTTGGCGGTTTCTCCTGAGGTCATACTTTTAGACGAGCCCTGCTCAGCACTGGATCCTGTTTCCACGGCCAAGATTGAAGACCTCATCGTGGCATTGAAAAAACACTACACAATCGTAATTGTTACCCATAATATGCAGCAGGCGGCAAGGGTCTCAGACAACACGGCATTTCTACTTAACGGCGATCTCATCGAATACAGTGATACAGACACGCTCTTTGAAACCCCAAAGGATAAAAGGACTGAGGACTATATCACAGGGAGGTTCGGTTAAAATGGTGCGCAAAGGTTTTGAAAAGGAACTGCGAAAGCTTGAGGACTCGGTAATCGAGATGGCTGAGACGGCAAAAAAAAGCATCGACACCTCGGTTGAGTCGCTTAAGAAAAAGGATGTGAAGCTGGCGAAGGAGACGATAGCCCTTGAAAAGGAGATGGACAAGAACAGCCTCGACATCGAAAACCGGTGCATGAGGCTGACCGCGCTTCAGCAGCCTGTTGCAAAGGACCTGCGTTTCATAGCCTCCATGCTCAAGATCTCTGACACACTTGAACGAGTGGGCGACTACGCAGGTAAGATCGCTAAGATCACGATAAAGACAAAGGACAAACCTCTGGCAAAACCGCTCATCGATATTCCAAAGATGGCTGAGCTTTCAAAGGAGATGATTGACATCGATATCGAGGCGATTCGCTCAAAAAAAGTAGAGGGTATCGAGGAAAAGCTCACCCAGCGCGATGATGTTATCGACAACCTCTATGAGCAGATCTACAAGGAACTCCTAATGATGATGTTCGAGCGTCCTCAGATTATAAGCGACGCAACAGACCTGATATTTGTAGGCCGATACCTGGAGCGAATCGGTGATCTCGCATGCAAGGTGGCGAACCGAACTATTTACATGGTGGATGGACGTAGGACTCTTATTAAGTAGATTCTAGCTCGATTTTCCCGCTTTCTAGGAGTAGAGCTTTTTTTGGTGTTTTTCCATGGGTTTTGGCATATGCTTCAACCAGCTCTATTATGTCTGTTGCGCTGTGAGCGACTTTTAACCCTACTTTGTCGGCATGGGTGAAGATTATTTTTGGGATTTTCGTTGGGTCTGTGATTTCCGAGATGTCGATTGGTGTTGCCGTGATCTTTTCATATTCTCTGATTGTTTCCAGTGCGCGCTTCACTTTTTCTCTTGCCCGTTTTTCCGCAATTGTTATGTTCTCCCTGCTTGTTCCAAGGATTTCGGCTATCTCCCGCTGAGTTTTACCTGTCATCCTATGTTTGAGTATTTCTCGCTGCCGAGGTGTTAGAAGACTGCTCATACCAGCATAATGAGGTAAACATATTTATTTACTTTTCTGTCGGCACAGGGAAGATAATTTTAAATAAGTTAATTCTTGTGATTACCTGATGAATAGCCGCACACTCATCCTTGCAGCACTCATAACCCTCTTTTCAGCCTGTCTAACAGGGTCTCAGAGCCCGCCTCCAGCAGACTCGATTGTGCTCGCAACAACGACAAGCACCTACGACTCAGGGCTCCTCGACTATCTGCTCCCCGCATTTACCGAGCAGACCGGAATAGAGGTCAGAGTAATATCTGTCGGAACAGGCCAGGCACTTGAACTTGGCAGAAGAGGCGATGCAGACGTGTTGCTCGTGCACTCGCCGGCCGACGAAAAACGATTTGTCACTGATGGATTCGGAGTTGCGCGGCACTGTGTCATGTACAACGATTTTGTAATTCTTGGGCCAAGTCCCGACCCTGCCGGAATCTCGAATACAACAGCGGCTGAAGCACTGAGCTTTATTGCCAAAAGCGACTCAACATTCATATCAAGAGGCGACGATTCAGGGACCCATAAAAAAGAACTCCTTCTCTGGACGAATGCAGGCGTCGAAGATAAAGGAGTAGGCTACATTGAATCTGGAACAGGCATGGGGCTCACCCTGCTAACAGCAGGCGAAAAACAGGCCTATACCCTGTCTGACCGGGCGACATTTGTTTCTATGAAAGACCGCCTTGACCTCGCGATTCTAGTCTCAGGTGACACTCTTCTACTCAACCCCTACGCAGCAATCGCCGTGAACCCAGTTAAAAATCCAGGGGTAAACAGCAGGGGTGCAGAAGCCTTTGTTCAGTGGATAACAGGCGCAGATGCTCAGAGGCTTATCGGCGAGTACCGTAAAAAGGGAGAGAGGCTGTTCACCCCGCTGCAGGGCAGATGCCTGGAGGATTCAGATTGACAACGCTTGTCGAGTCGCTGGTTGGAGCTGTAAAACTCCTCTTCACATTTGATTCTGAACTCGTCTCAATAACGCTGCTCTCACTCTACGTATCTCTTCTCGGCGTGTTTTTCGCAGGACTCCTCGCAGTGCCATTCGCAGTGCTGCTTGGCACGAAAAAATTCAGGGGAAAAAAGCTGGTGGTAAACCTTATCAACACCTTCATGGGCCTTCCGCCGGTGATTGTAGGCCTCTTTTTGTTTCTACTTTTTTCACGGCAAGGCGCGCTTGGGGGCACAGGACTTCTTTTCACACCTGAAATAATGGCGCTCGCCCAGTTCATAATCGCATTTCCAATCATTACTGGAGTGACACTCTCAGCCTATGAAGGCGTTGAAAAAGACGTAATAGACCTGATAGTTTCTCTTGGCACAAATCCCCGGCAGCGAACGTGGCTCACACTCTTTGAGATGCGATACGGGATTCTCACCGCGCTCATGGCAGGTCTTGGACGGGCTTTTTCAGAGGTTGGGGCGGTGATCATCGTTGGCGGCAATATCCGCCATCAAACCCGGCTTCTGACAACGGCAATCGTTCTCGAAACCTCGCGCGGAGAGTTTGAAACTGCTATCGCACTGGGGCTAATCCTACTCAGCCTGGCCTTCATAATCAACTATGCACTCACAGTTGTACGGGAAGGAGGCAGAGAGTAATGGCTGAAATTGTCGTCAAAGATCTTTCAAAAACATTTGACGGCCGGAGTGTGATAAAAGACTTGAATTTCACTGTTTCAAAGGGCGAGAAAGTGGCGGTAATCGGGCCGAACGGATCAGGGAAAACAACCTTAATTCGAATGATCAGCCTTCTGGAGCAGCCCACATCTGGCGATATCTATTTCACCGGCGAAAAAATCACTGGCGCAGTTGAAAAATGGCGGGTCAGGCGCAGGATGGCCGTGGTCTTTCAAAGGCCGCCGGTGCTCAACACAAGCGTGTATGAAAACATTGCCGCAGGGCTTAAGATCCGGGGGGGAAATAGAAGAAATTTTGCCACCTGGATTGAAGGTGTTTTGAGGGATTTTAATCTGTCAGAGCTTCGAGATAAGAATGCGCGAAGGCTTTCAGGAGGGGAAAAGCAGCTTCTCGCTCTTGCGAGAGCATTGGTTTTAGAGCCTGAGCTTTTGCTGCTCGACGAGCCCACGTCAAACATGGACCCAGAAAACTCTGCGCTCGCGATGAAGGCTATTGAAAACACGAAGGCAACTGTTATAATCGCGTCGCCCACCGACGCCGTGCATCGCCAAATGAATAGAACAATCACAATTTAGAATGAAGATAGAACGGATGAAAGCCAAATATTAAATTCTAGAACTGACAAGATCTGTGAGTTGGGTTTGAGATGGTTTCGGTTGACGCTGCGTTAAATGTTGTCTACGCTCTGGCTGTTGCGATGCTGATTTTTGTTCCATTCTACTATTTGGCGCGCCTTACCCAGTGGCAGCTGAGACAGCAGAAACGCTGATATGGCTGTGATAAACGCTGCAGATATCTCTTTTGTCCTCTTGTTTCTAAAGTAAGCGCAGCCCACCTGCCGTTTTCAAAGACATCGGTGTATCTATCCTGTTTTGGGAAGCCGTCCACCCGCTAATTTGATGCCGCCGCGGTGATGAAAAAGACGCTTAGATCAGCCATATAATTTTTCTCCCCCTCCCTGAAACACACATTTTGCTATTTGGCAGGCGCCGTTAGATCCATCTCCCGAAGCTCGACAATCTTGTTTTTCGCAAACTCAGCGAACTCATAGTTTTCCATCTCAGCCGCCAGAAAATAAGCCTCCTCCCACGCTGAAACCAGGCTGTCACGCATGAAATCATAGGGCTCTCTCATAAGCCGAAGCTCCTTTTCAATAAGCCGCGTGTAGGTCTCGTTGAAATCATGCTCCACCGGCGGGGTGTAAAAAATATACATGGCGATTATTACAACCACGATGACGCCCGCGATTATTACAAGAACAAAGGCAAGCCTGGAAATAGAGCGATCCATCAAATAGGCGCCGGCAAAGCCGATAAAGATTATGGCAAGTATCCCAGCCTCCACCTTCCCGATTTCAAACCGAATCTTATATGGCAAAACCATCTTGCATTTCCAGTACAAATTAACGGGACACTGTATTTAATCTTTTGTTCACACACATGCTGATAAGCGCTTTAATTGCTATGGTTAAGCTTTATATCCTTATAAAACAAGACAAAAGCGAACTCTCCATGAAATCAGCTGCTGTAATACCATCATACAACGTGGGTAAAACAATCGGCGACGTTGTGAGCCGCACAAGTCAGTTTGTGGACCAAATATTTGTGGTAGATGACGGCTCGACAGACAAAACCGCGTCCATCGCCCAGCGCTCTGGAGCAGAGGTTATATCGCTGGAGCTTAACACCGGCAAGGCAAACGCAACCCGGATGGGCATAAAGGAGTGCCGTGGATTCGGCGTAGTTGTGCTCTTAGATGGCGATTTGCAGCATTGTCCTGAGGAGATTCCGGCGCTGATTTCGGCAGTTCAGTCTGGCGCGCACCTCTGTATCGGGAGCAGATTTCTAAACGGCGGGGTGAACATGCCCATTAAAAACAGGATTTCAAACTGGATGGCAAGCAGAATAATAAGCACGATCACCGGGCAGACTGTAACCGACCCGCAATCCGGTTTTCGAGCCCTTGACGGCGCGGTTGCCCAGGAGCTGGAGCTTGCGGCAGAACGATATGCAATCGAACACATCATGATACTTGAAGCCGCGAAAAAAAGTTTCATCATAAACGAGGTGCCGATCTCCTGTATCTACGGCGATGAAGAATCAAACATACATGTTCTTTCGGATTCATACAGGGTTATGCGCGACATCATCAGGTTTGTGCTGCGATGATCGTCTACACCAAGGATTTTCTAAACCACAACCTAAGGGGGCATCCAGAGTGCAGGGAGAGGCTTAGCTCCACTGTGGATTTTTTAGAGGCCAAAGGAGTTTTCGACAAGGTTCGATTGACAGAGCCAGGAAGGGCGGAAGCTGAGGATATTTTGAGGGTGCACAGCCGGGGGCATTTTGAAAACATGAAGGGCATCGCCGAATCTGGGACGCAGGTTTTAGGGGACACCTACTATAACCCGGAATCATTTGAGACCGCGCTTCTCGCGGCTGGAGCGGTGAAAACCTGCATTGACTCTGATAGCAAAGCAGGGTTTGCCCTTGTCAGGCCGCCGGGACACCACGCAACGAAAAACGCTTCAATGGGATTTTGCATCTTCAACAACGTC
>QIDD01000032.1 GCA_003230355.1 Methanobacteriota archaeon | reverse complement strand
GGAGACGCCGGGACTTGGCGCTCGAATCGTGGAACCCCTGTTTCTCGACCAGTTTAAAGGGCTCGAATCAGAGGAGATCAAACTCGAAAAATACGGCGGAAAAGTAGACGCAATCTCAGGCGCGTCGATCTCATCAAGGGCTGTAACCGAAATCATTAGATCTGAAGTGGAGAGGATAGCAGAGCAGCTGGAGGCAGAGGATGAGTAGCGCGCCATTGGAGTTCAAAAAAGGACTATTCGTAAGGCACCCAATCTTTCATATGGCCCTTGGCCTTTGCACTGCTCTGGCAGTAAGCATTCTAGTTGAAAACGCCATAGTAATGGGGCTTGCCACCATATTCGTTCTTGCATCATCGAACCTTCTCATCTCAATTCTGAAAGATCAGATCCCGCGGGAGGTGGAGCTTCCCACATTCCTTGTCATCATCGGCGCCTTCGTGACATTTACAGAGATCACCCTCAAGGCCTTTCTCCCCCAGATCCACAAGGCGCTGGGGATATACCTCCCACTCATTGCGGTGAACTGCATAGTCCTTGCAAGAGTACAGTCATTTGCAGCGCGGACCACACCGAAAAAAGCGCTTGCCGACGGGCTGGGCATGGGCGTTGGCTACACCTATGGGATACTGTTGATCTCAATCATAAGGGAACTGTTTGGCAAGGGAGGAATCGTCATCCTCGGAAAGTCAATCTTCTCCTGGGGTCTTCCCAAGACAGAGCTGCTAGCGCTCCCGCCTGGCGGGTTCATAGTCATGGGCCTGCTACTTGCTGTCTTCACAAGAATTGAGCGGAGGCGGCAGCCGTGACATCCCTTTTTTCAGTAATCATGCAAGGCGTCTTTTTGAACAATTTCATCCTCATAATGTTCCTCGGTCTATGCTCATTCTTCGGAGTCTCAAAAGATACTAAAAGCGCGCTTGGGATGAGCGCAACAGTCACATTTGTACTTACTGTGACAACGCCCATGGCCTGGCTGATATACTATTATATCCTGGTTCCACTTGAAGTGCAGTTTCTATGGATCGTGGCCTTCATCCTTGTGATCGCCACCTATGTGCAAACAGCAGAGTTTGTTATTAAGAAGAAGAGCCCTGCTCTCTATCGGGCGCTCGGAATCCACCTTCCCCTGGTCGCGTCGAACTGCGCCATACTTGGTGCTGCGCTCCTTATTACCTTCTGGGGTTTTTCATTCATTGAAAGCATTGTATTTGGCCTAAGCGCAGGGATCGGGTATTCAATGGTGCTCCTTATTATGTCAGGAATCAGAGAGAGACTTGAACTGTCAGACATTCCCCGTGACTTTCGAGGCGCCCCCATCGCATTCATCGTGGCAGGCATACTTTCAATGGCCTTTATGCACTACTTCGGGGTGTTTGTCATATGAGCGTTGCAGCAGTTGCAGCCCTTGGGGCTCTGGGCGCCCTCTGTGGGTCTGGGTTATACTATCTTTCCAAAAGATACGCCACCGAGATGGATGAGCGCGTGAACCAGGTGATGGAGATCCTGCCAGGCGCCAACTGCGGGGCATGCGGATACGGTAGCTGCGAGGGTCTGGCAGAGGCTGTTGTCAAGGCTGTTGATGAAGTGAAGAGGATACCCAGATGCATCCTGGGAGGGGATGAGGTGGCATCAGAGATCGAATCCATCCTCGGCATCCATGCCGAACGACCTGAAAAGCAGATTTCACGGCTGCGCTGCAGCGGTGGCTCGCGCTGTCAGGATCGGTTTCGATACGTGGGTGTTGATGACTGCCGTGAGGTGATCTTTCTATCTGAGGAGGGGGATAAGGCCTGCACCTACGCTTGCGTGGGCCATGGGACCTGCGCAAGGATATGTCCCTTCGACGCCATAACCATGGGTGTGGACGGTCTCCCGATTATCGACAGATATTACTGCCGGGGCTGCGGGCTCTGCGTAAAGGAATGTCCTAGAAAGGTTCTAACGCTTTCTAAGATAGACGAGCATTTCTACGTTGCCTGTTCCTCACATGAACCTGGCAAAGTGGTTAGGAAGATATGTGAAATGGGCTGCATCGCCTGCAAAATATGCGAGAAAAACTGCCCGGTTGACGCAGTGCACGTGGTTGACAATCTCGCCGTAATTGACCCTGAGAAATGCACGGGCTGCGCTATTTGTTATGAAAAATGCCCAAGGAAGGTGATATTTCCAGTATGATAACGCGCAGAAATCTTCTCAAAGGGATGGGAGTCGCCTTTCTGAGCTTCTCGGCTGCCAGGGCCGGTTTAAACTTGAAGACCCGGCCCCGTCTCGTGGAGGAGACGAGGGTTGTAATGGGTTCGGCATCCAGGATCACCGCAGTGGGAAGTAACATACGGGTGCTAAAAACCGCAATTGATGCAGCCTTCAAAGAGATGTGGCGTCTCGAAGCTTTGATGTCGACCTACCGGCCGGATAGCGAGATATCCATGTTGAACAGTCAAAGGGAGGCAAGGCTCGGTCCAGAGTGCGTGGAAGTTTTGAAGAAGTCCATCCATTTTTCGAAGGTCACAGATGGCGCCTTTGACATAACTCTGAGAGACTACAATAACCTTGAGATTGATTCAAAAACTGCTAGGCTTAGAAAATCGGGAGTGAATGTTGATCTTGGTGCTATTGGAATCGGCTATGCTGTGGACCGTGCAATTGATGTGCTAAAGAATAGGGGTGTGAAAAGCGCTCTTGTGGATGGCGGCGGCGAGGTGAAGGCACTTGGAACTAAATCCAGGGGGCTGTCATGGCGAGTAGGGATTCGGGATCCATTCCAAAAAAACCGTTTCATCACGATTATCAACCTTGAGGACGCCTCAATCTCTACAAGCGGAAACTATATCACACCCCACATCATCGACCCTCGAACTGGAAGTAAACCCCAGGGGCTTGCAAGCGCAACCATAGTTTCTACAGCGGCAACCATGGCAGACGCGCTCTCAACAGCGGCATTCGTTCTCGGCCCGAAGGCAGGGCTCAAAGTCATCGAAAAAACACGGGGAGTGGAAGGTCTGCTCATGACATCGAAGGGCGAGATAATCGAGTCCAGCGGGTTACAAAAATATATGGTTTAGATTTCACATTAGCCTTTCCATACTTTTAAATAGAGTCAATTTGATAACAATACAAAAGGAGGTGAAAGAACTATGGCTTATTATGTTTCCGAAGATTTGTTAGATACCAGTGGACTGAAAATTCACAATGAAGACTGTAAGTATGTTAAAAATAGAGGCGATACTGAAACAATGAGGTGGCATGGGCCATACGATCAGAAAGAAGCCGAACGGGTGGCTAAGATTTTCTCAGGACAATATCGAAAGGGCTGGAGAAAGGCTAAGTGCTGCATGACAAAATCCTGAGTGGTGGATGAAGCAGACAAAAGTAAGGAAGAGAAGGCTGCAGGCGAAGAAGTTGTGCCAGAAGTAAAAGAGGAAAAACCTGCTGAAGATGCGAGCACACAAAAAGAAGAGCAAAAAGGCGACAGCCAAGTCAAAAAAGCTAAGAAAAAACCGTCTAAAAAATAATGGCTCATCACAGGATAAGGACCTCTCGGTTCAATAAAGACCTCAACCCATCCAAAATTAATAACTTATTAACATGGGAATTAAAACATTATTTTCTCTTTTCCATAAAGATATTGGCATCATTAATTTAATTAGAAAAATTAGGAACAAACCAAAAAATGAAGAAAAAGTGCACTGTAAGAACTGCGGTAGTACCCGCTCTCTGAAAGTCACTTACCATTATCATCGTTCTTGTTTTGATAGACACATAAAGAGAAAATCTTTAACCCAACGTAATAAAATTTTAAAACGATATAATAAAAGAGCAAAAAGACGCGGGATCAATTTAACTAATTCTTGTTTATTCTGTGGGGAATTTCTAGGTATTGGTGGCATCCCCGAGGGAGTAGTTTGTGGTGAATGCGGAGCGATAACTTACTATTAATTAACTTCCCTCTCATGACAAAATCGTCGCACAGACAGTTGAAGTTCGTTATTTTCCTGTATGAATAGTGACTTCGTATCGTGCCACGGCGGTTCTCACTTTGTCTGATTTAATTGTGTTGAATTCGACGGTTTCGCCAGGCCCGATCCGATCGATAGACACGCTGTTTAAGGTTTGCAGAACAGAGCCCCCTTCATTATAAAGTGTTAGTCGCACCCTGACAGAGCGCGCCTCGGCATCATCGTTGTTTCGGACTTTGCCTCCCAGCCAGAATATGTCATTAACGTTGTCAACGATTGTTTCATCGACAAGCTCAAGCAGGGGTTTTGGCACGGTTGTTGTGGTTGTTGAAGTGGTCGTCGACGTAGTTGTACTCGTTATTGTGGTTGTTGTCGTTGGAATGGTTGTCGGAGGGAGGGTGATTGTTGTGGGAGGAGAAGTTTCAAGGGGCAGAGTTATCTGCGGCAGTGGTGGAGGCGGCGTTGTCTCAGGAAAGTTTGTAGGAGGAGATATGGGCTTGGCAGTCTGAGGGGATGTAATAGGTGGAAGTGTCTTTATTTCAGGGGGTGGAGTGGGTTCATCCTCCCCTTCTTCAGAGAATCCAAGTAATCCCTTGATTGTTCCAGCGATTGACTTAACAGCTCCAGTTATCTTACCACTGATGCTTTTGACAAATGAAGTTATCTTACCTCCGATTCCCTTCTCTGTATCCTGTTGAATAATAATATTGGTTGTGGGAACTGTCTTTGAGCTTAATGACATGGAATTAAGTACTGGCTCTGCTTCGCGGGAGTAAGTAATAAAGTCATCTTCCGTTGCTGTAACAGTCGCCAGATAGAAATTTCCGTTGGCTTCAAAGAGCTGGTTAAGAACGATGACATCGGGTTGATTAGGAAGTCTTGTAAGGAACCTGATGGTTGATTTACCGGCAGCATTTCCGGGGGGTAACTGTTCCACTTCAGAATTGAAAGAATCTAGCTTCTCTTTGTACAAGTCCCACATGTCTGATAGGCTTCCATCTGCAGCAATCTTAGAAACTGATAAAAGGACCTCGCCTGGCTTTTCAGTGTGAGTTAGGGTGAGCATGTCGGTGGATTTACCGCTTATCCTCCAATTGTTGTTATATTCGAAAGTGATTCCATCTGTTTCGGCTGAATGCGCCGCGACCTGCCCGGATATCATGACTAAAACCAGCAAACCAATGAAATATCTCTTAGTGTTCATTGAGGTACGTTCTCCAATAAAGCTGATTGAGCTATCCCGAGAAGGTCGCGATTTGACGTCACTTGAGTGCCTTCACTAGAACTCTGTCCAGCCGCTTGACCTGAAATATAACCAGCCATTGCGCCCGCGAATTCCTTATCACCCGGCGGAGTAGCTCTGAACTCATTAATCAATGTCAACCTATTGTTTAACTCTCCAAGTCTCCGAAGGCTTTCGCCGCGAGCCTGAGAAAGTTGATTCTGACTTTGCACCATCTGGTTGAAGGCCTGCCTTGCTCCTGCATCATCGCCAGATCGTAGAAGTTGGGCTGCCTGTTGCTCATGTTGGAGAGTTTGATCAGCTTGTGAAAGAAGGCTTCTTCTCCGGGTATTACTGTCTTGGGTAATAGATGACACCCTGCTCCTTGCATCGCGGACTTCTTCCAGATAATCATCATTTCCTTCAACACTTCTCTTAAATTCGTTGAAGTTTCTTGGTCGGGTGCCTGCCCTGACAACACCTAGATTGTTGGCGGAATTGCTCTCGCTGGCACTTTCACTCTGAATAACTCTTTCTAATCTCTCCATGCGTTCAACACCATACGCCCCACGCATTAGTGCTTGCTGGTTGAGACCGATGAAGTTGAAAATCCCACTCATGGCATTCATAGTCCCCTCGATTGCTCCTGTAGTTTCCGCACCCAGGAAATGGTCGCTAATCCTGAGTATCTCTTCTTGCATTCTCTTCTTGGCCGGACCTGTCATTTGAGCGATATATTGCCGTACGGCAGCGCTGCCCGCTGCATAAACGGTGTCACCAACTCGATTTTTTATGGCGTTGGCGACCATTGTTTCATAACCGTTGAGCTGATGGAGCCCGTCGATTATAGCAGCGCCGGTTCGTGTCTGATAGATGCTTTGACCGAGTTGCTCTACCCTGAATCCAGCCTGCAGCCCTTGCTGGAATGTTGATTGTGCTGTAAGCCCAAGTCGGCCGGCAAGGCCGGTCTCAGCAAGACGTCCAAGATGAGCCGACGGAGCGAATGTGAGAAATGTGTCCCAAGCGGAAAACTGCCTGTTGACTAGGTCAGCTTCATTGAACTGTAAGATCTCAGAATCAAAGTAATCCCTCCCAACATCAATATTATATTGTGAAAGATCTCCGCTTCTGATGGCATCTACGTCAACATTACGAAAGCCGTCCCATATCCGCTGCCTGAGGTTCTGAGCTTGTTCGTCGTTTAATTCTCTTCCATATTGCTCTCGTGCAAGCTTTTTCATCTCATCAATGGAGAGCTGGTTCATCTCTTCGAACGTTACCCCTCTTTCCCTCAAATTCTCAATAAGCCTTATCCCCGCTATCTGCCGTGATGCTTCATCCACCTGAATGTCCTGAAGGTCTCCTAATGTATCATAATATCCTGCAATAGCACTAAAGCTCTCACCTACCCCAGTTGTGGCAATATCAATGAGAAGGTTTCCTAATCCCTGCTGTCCGTGGCTGTTTAATTTATCATTTAACAGGCGAGCAGTAGAGCTCTGTTCAAGCGCAAGTTGATCGCGTATGCGTTTCATGTAAGTAAGTTCGATGTTACGAACCAGTTGCTGGGCGATTGGATTTTCCGGGTCCTCTTCAAGTACCAAGCGAGCTGAATGCAGGGCGGTACGGGTGTCACCCTCCATCAACTGGCGAAACACATTGGCAGTTAACGCCTGGTTACGTACATGCGGATTTCCATTTACATCGGGAAAAATGAGGTCGAATTCCTCCATATCTCCGAGACGTAGAGCCAGGTTAAGGTGCGCCATATCGAGTTCGCCCTCGAGTGCGTCAATGAAGTCCTCATATTCATCCCGGTGTTCATAGTCGGCAAAACCACCTTCCATTCGTTTAAGCATGTCATATAACTTTACTGAGCGGCTTTCGAATTCAGCCAGAATTCTGTCTTGCTCGCCGTATAATCTTTCAAGATCCGATTCAGCCTGTTCTTTATCCTCCTTTGTCCCGTGTTCAAGGTCCCATTCTGCATCGCGGATTTGCTGAAGTATGTAATCTGCATCTATCTGTAGGTCTTTTAGTCCTTTCAAGAATTCGTTTTTTATACCTAGATAATCTACAAAGTTCTGGGCAATAGCACGCGCCATCTTCTCCTGTTCTGTCTCCTCGGTTTCAGAGCAAACGCAACTATTTTCTTTGCTGTCTTCTTTAGAAAATCTAGTTCCTGGTTCATCCTCATTGCAAATTTCATCACAGGATTTACATCCTTCAGATCTCATCTCCCAACCGAGTTCGCAAATCCCAACACATTCCCCGAAATCATCAATTGTGCCTTTAACATGATTTGCTTCGTCCTCCCACTCCTTGTTGCAAAGTTCGTCTTCATCTAGTATTGTCGTTGAGGGGGTTGTGGATTTTATGGTTGTTACAGGCTGAGCAGTTATTGTGGTTGCTACTTCCTCACCTGGGCAGGGTTCATCAAGATGAACACATGCATAAGTGCAGCCGGGGCAGGATGCGTAATCATGTGGGTATGAGCATTCTTTGTTTGGGTCCGTGGGTTTTTCATTAATACTTCCAGAGCTGCCGCATATGCAATCCAACACATAACTGTAGTGGGCGTCTGGTATTTCGTTGCAGTTTTCCTGTATGCAGCTAATGCTTCTTCTTGACCAAACATAGCCGGTGGGACAGTCCTGGGCGAAAACAGGACTTGAGGATAAAAGAGCCAACACCGCCGCAGAGACAGCTAAAATCAAAGCTATTCTTGATTTCTTAATCAACAAACCACCAAGTTAAATGGGGGTTCATGATTATTTAAAGATTCTCATTGATTTTGGAAAATCTTTATATTTAGGCTGCTCTACTTTGGTTTTAGGTGATAAAATGCAACTGAGGGATTATGTTCTCTGTTCTTGAGGCAGCCAAAAAAGGCATGAACCTCCCGAAAGAGGTTAAGATATTTGATACAACGCTTCGAGATGGTGAGCAGACTCCGGGAGTTTCGCTTACGCCTGAGGATAAATTGGTGCTCGCACGGCAGCTTGACAAGCTTGGTGTGGATATAATCGAAGCAGGGTTTCCGATCGCGTCAAAAGGCGAGTTCAACGCTGTGCGCCAGATTGCCGGAGACGGCCTCAACTCAACAATTTGCGGGCTTTCACGTGTAAAAAAAGAGGATATTGAT
>QIDD01000031.1 GCA_003230355.1 Methanobacteriota archaeon | reverse complement strand
AAAGGATGTTCGAAAAGGCAGCGGTTATCCCTATCCCCCCACACAGGAAAACAACCTTTTTCATCGATGGGTTGAGTGTGAACTCGCCGTGGATCTCGCTTAGAAAAACCCGTGTACTCACAGGCAGGTTGTCAATAGTTTGCTTAAACTTTGACTCGCGGATCCGCGTTGTAAACTCTACAAAATCCTGATTTGTTGGCGAGCTTGAAAAGCTGAAGTGATGCACAAGTCTTCTGCCATCCGCTCCCTCAACTTCAACAAAGAAATACTGTCCCGGCAGGTAGGAAAAATCACTGGGCCGCTTGAATCTAAAGCTCATCGTGCCCTCGGCCCTTTCAATTTTTCCGATGAAATTTGTTTCCCAGACCTTCATAGACCGCCCTCAACTAATTTATCAGCCTAGTAACCTATAATGTTTTCGGGGCGTAAAAAATCAGGGTGAGAAGGTCTCCATACGTGACAGAAATTACAAAACCCAATGTAATGAAGAATGCGAATGGAAGGGCATAACTCACCCAAACTTCTCCTTTTCGGACGCCTCTTCCAAACTCAACATTTTTAGAACCTATGAAAAGCCTGCCCTCATCTAAAACCGCTTCAAATTGACTAACATCTCTGGCATCCTTTTTATACGCTCCAAAGAGCCTTGCAAATTCCTTAAGACTTCGAACATCCCTCAAGTTTTTAAGATTTAAAAGAAAAACCCACAGATTTATTAGAAGGCCGAGAAGTATAGCGTTTGTAAACACGCTTAGAAAGAATGTGGGGAGGATGAAACTACCCTTTGGAAGAAAAGGAAACATTGCTCCAAGGCCGATGAGAAGCTTTGCATCACCGCCGCCAATCATGCCGAAGTAGTTGAGAGTGACTGAGAATACCACGGCTATGGCCAGGATGATTGCAAATGGCAGAAGGAGCCTTGGATTTTTTGTTAAATAGATGTCGGCGAGTAGAAAGAGTGCTCCTAGGACGCTCATCAATCGCCAAATCCTGCTGTCAATCTCTCTATACTTAAAATCCAGATATGATGCATAAACGAGAAATGGAAGCGCGGAAAATATCCGCAACAGCAGAGTATCCACCATAAACCACGAATGTCGTTATTTCTATAAAAAGTGTTGCAGAGGGCTTTTGAGTTAAGTCTAAATTCTGCCCTCAGCTTTAGCGTCTTGGAGTGTTTCCTCATATTTTGAGGGGCACTTTGCAAGGAGCTTATGCGCCTCAACTTTGTCGGGCGCAGTGAGTATTCCGATGACAGTGATACCAACTCCAGGTTTGAATGTGCCCGGTATGTCGCCGGTGTACACTACGTTCACTGTTGCGTTACCGTCGGTAAGCTGGAATTCAAAGGTGTTGAGTCCGGTCTGCTCCCATGTTCCATCAACGATGACGCCCACAACCTGTACATTGCGGTTCAGATATTCATCAGGCGCCGCTGTTACCTCGCTAACGAACTTGAGAGGATTGAGGAAGTTTCCAATCGAGTTCATGCTGACCAACAACAATATTAAAATAACTACAGCGCCTATTGCAAGCTTAGCCTTTTTTTTCTGCAGCCGATCCATTAGAACATCCAACCTTATGGTTATTTCAGCCTTTCGTCAAGAGAGCGTACCTTGGAATCAAGATACCCGATATAAATTATCAAAAGGGTCCAGAGAATCGCGGCCACTGCCATTATCTGTCTAAACATAGCCACTTCTGCCGGTGTTAATTCTGTCATTGTTCACCTCTTAAAATATTTTGATAGATTTGGTTCTGCGTCTCAATCTTATATGTGAGCCAGAGCATGTAGATGTATAGGATGAGAAAGCTCGTCATCAGGATCATGAAGAGTGTGAGTCCGCTTTTGTCCAGGCTGAAGCCTGAGCTCTGAGCTGTGTTGTAGAGCTGGGGGTGGTTGGACACCCATATTGTGGATGAGATGTGTGTGAGGGGTACCCCTACGAACCCGAATATGCCCAGCACTGCTGAGAGCCTTGCCCTGGTCTCAATGTTGTCCACGGCCGTTCTGAGCGAGAGATAGGCTGCGAGGATGAACCATAGAAAGAGGGAGGTTGTCTGCCGTGGGTCCCAGTTCCAGTAGGCGCCCCAGCCCACGTTTGAGAATATGGCGCCGTTTACTAGCAGGATGGTTGTGAAGACTATTCCAACCTTGGCCGAGCTGGATGCGATGGTGTCCCACTTCAGATTTTTGGTTCGCAGATACACCACGCTTCCCACGAGGACAACTGCAAAGGCGATGTAGGTGATGGCCGCAGCCTGCATTGAGAAGAAGAAGATCTTGTATCCGTGGCGCATGGGGTCGCCCTCGAATCGCAGGAGCTCCTCACTGAGCGGGCCAAGACTAAAGAGCACCTGATACATGGCGTAGAGCACCACGGCCCAGAGGACTGCGAGAAGGATTACTGCCTGTTTACGCTGGAATTTCATGGATACTTATTCCTCCATTATATAGTCGAACAGCAGGCTTGCGAGCACTGCCATTATTACGACATAGGATGCAGCGAGCTTTATTTCTCCGATGCTTAATAAAGGTATCGCGTCGATCATGACCTTGCGTAGAGAGATGATTATGAGGATGATCACCGGCAAAAGCAGTGGGAGGACGATGATTTGGAGAACGAGCTCTCGGCTCCGGGCCGACATGACGAGCGCGCTCATAAAGCTTCCCACGACCACAAATCCTACGTTGCCGATGGTGAGAACGAGGAAGGCGTCGAGAGTGCTTCCCGCGATATTGTAGTTGAATAGCACGATGAAGAGGGGGAAGGCGATAATCTGTATGCCGAGCATGAGGATGAGGTTGTATATGATCTTTGCATAGAGGATGTCGTCGTTTGAGATAGGTGCCAGGCTGAGCCCCTGCAGGGTGCCGGTCTCTTTTTCCTTTAGAAAGGCGCGTGACAGGCCGAGCATGCCTGCGAAGATGAATACAAACCAGAGAAATCCGGGCGCCACGTCGTTTAAGACCGGTGAGAAGGGGTCAGTTGCGAAGTTGAACATAAGCAGCGAGATGAAGGTGAAGAGGAACATGAAGTTCACTGTTTCCTTGCCCCGGGACTCTACTCTCAGGTCTTTTTTGACCACGCTGAGGATGTGTTTAAAGTTCAAATTTATCCCAGCCCCTCAAATATGTCTTCCAGCTCCAGAGCCTCTGAAGCCTGTAGGTCGATATCCCTGACAACCTTTCCCCTATTTAGAACAACGCCTCGATCGCAGAGCAGCCGCGCCTCATCGAGATAGTGGGTTGTGAGGAGGATGGTTTTGCCCCTTGATTTGAGGTTTTTTATGAGACTGTAGAATGCCTTTCGCGATGTGATGTCGAGGCCGGAGGTGGGCTCGTCGAGTATCAAAATGCTTGGATCGTGGAGAATCGCCCGTGCAATCGAGAGCCGCTGCTTCATCCCTCTTGAGAATGTTCCAACCATGTCCCTCGCTCTATGGTCAAGGTTCACCTGCGCTAGAAGGGAGTTTATGTCTGGTTCGCTGTCATAGAGCTCTGCAAAAAACTCCAGATTCTCCTTTGCTGTGAGTTCATCGTAGAGGTAGGGGTTATGGGAGACCACGCCTATTCTTCTTTTAGCTTCCTCAGGCTCTTCTGCGATATCTACACTGTCTATCAAGACCCTGCCCGAAGAGGGCTTTAGGAGGGTGCTCAATATGCCGACCAGGGTTGTTTTTCCAGCTCCGTTCGGACCGAGGAGTGCGAAGGACTCGCCCTGTTTTATGTGAAGACTAATCCCATCGAGCGCTGTGAAGTTGTTGAATCGCTTGGACAGCTTCTCGACTTGAATCATGGGGGTTTATAGCCTATAAGAGTATAAATATCCTTTGAGGATTATGGTCACTGAATTCGAGCGCTTGGTTTATGAAAAAACAGGTGAGATACCGCGGGGTCGGGTCACAACATACGGTGAGATTGCAAAGGCTATTGGGAAGCCGAAGGCTGCAAGAGCTGTGGGCAGTGCATTGAATCGAAACCCTCATCCAATAACTGTGCCCTGTCATCGTGTTGTGGGCTCCAACATGCACCTCGGCGGGTATGCAAATGGAACAGACGCGAAGAAACAGCTTTTAATTTCGGAGGGCATAGTAATCAAAGGATGCCAAGTAATCGGCGAGCCCTTTCAGTTTTGAAAAAGACCTTTACCTATCTATTAATATCCGAGTTATCGGATGAAGAGTTATAAGTAATAATATGCTATACTTCGGTTTGAATGAATAAACGAGACCTGCACATACTTCTATTGCTCCTAGTGATGGGGGCGTCATTTACCTGGTTCGTGCCCAAGTACGGCCTGATCTATGATGGCGGATTATATGCTGGAATCGGATATTCCCTGCAGGATCGTGGGGCCTATGAGTTTAACGGAATTGCAGGTGATGTGCCGCCTATTTATCCTGCGGCTCTCGCGTTTTTTATCAAATTATTCGGCGAAAATGGGATATTTCTTGCAACACCAATTTTAAGTACTGTCTTCATTGTTGCAGTCTATTTTCTCTTCGCCCGCGAGCTAGACTTAGATCTCGCATTTCTCGGAGCGCTCCTCGTGTTTTTCAACCCGCCCATCTATTTTTACACAATGCAGGTGGTGCGCGACATCCCGCTCATGGCCTTTGTCACACTCTCATTTCTGCTATATTTCAATGAAGACCGGACAGATCGCCGCGCTGCTGCAATGGGTGTTTTCATGGCCCTTGCATTTCTCACAAAATATGCGGCCGCAGTCTATCTAGTGCCCATATTTGCGCACGGCGCGCTGAATCGGCGAAACATGAAAATCCCGATCCTATCGGCTTTGGCTGTCGCTGCTCCGTGGATTATTTGGTCGCAGATAACTTTTCAAACACCCCTTGTTTCACATTCATCATATCTCACAGCCGGCATAGGCGACGGTGTGCAGCTCTTTTTCGAAAAGATCTACCCCTTGTTTGTCAAATGGTCATATCGCCCGCTTCTCCTGCTCTCAATCCCAGGCATAATCCTGGCGCTAAAAAAAGACAGGTTCAACCCGCTTGTGATGCTATTTTTCGCAACCCTTGCAATCGGTATCGGCTGGCCTGAAAAAGACATCCGCTACATACTCTTCGCACTCGTCCTCGTCGTCTACTTCGCCCTCGTCTTTTTGAAGCGCTTTCCCAAGGCCGTTGTAATACTGATTTTACTATTTGCCCTCTTCTCCCAGGCCAAGGCATCCTACTATCTTGTGAACGCGAATACATATCAGAACCTGATGTTCGAAGACGCCGGCCACTGGATTCGGGACAACACGCCAGAAGATGCGCGCATACTCGCGCACAGCTACCGCCAGATTGGATACTACTCTCACCGACTCGCATATCAACCGCCGCCTGAAGAAACCCGACTTGACGGTTACATCGAATATTACAACACAACATACGCGGTAGTTGACACATATGAAAAATACACGCCAAACTATGTGTACACCGCGCTTGACCGATACAAACCGATACAGGTTTTTCAAAACAGGGGAAACGAGGTAAGGATATACAACCTCAGCGAGCCGTCAAGCCTCACCGTTATTCTGAGCTTTGATTTTGAAAGTCCAAGAGGCGCGCCCTACATTGCTCCTCTCCTGGATGTTTTAGACAGTTATAATGTGAGCGCGACCTTTTTTGCAACTGGCAAGATGGCGAAGAGAAACCCGGAGCTTTTGTGGGAGATGAAACATCGGGGCTTTGAAGTTGGCAGTCACGGTCTGAACCATGAGTTTCCAATCTTCAAACGTGAGGACGCCGAGCTATTTGCAGAGCTCTTTGACAAATCCTTCGACTATGAGTGGGAGAGAAGCGCAAAGACCCATGAAGCCTATGAGGCAGCTTTACTTGAATCGCGAGAGTGGATCTATAACGCAACCGGCTCTTATCCTCGCTCTTATCGCTCGCCGATTTTGACTCCAAGCTATACAAAGGATTTGAGCTATCTCGGTGTTTTGGAGCGGACAGGTTTTTCCATTGACAGCAGCTTTTCAGAGCGTTACATTGACTTTGACCTCGCCGGTGTCCAGGGCAATATAACGATTGTTCCAGCAACGATTTCTGACTCTGAAATAGAGGATTTGGAATATGCAGCCGCAATGGCAAGGGCGCAGGCAGCCAAGGGAAAACCATTCGTAATATTCTTCCATCCCTGGAGGTTCAGAGACCCAGGGCACATGGAGCAGTTCAAAGCACTGTTGGACGAGTTTGAACTCCGCTTTGAAAATGTTGAATACCACTCGATCGAAGGCTATGTAGACCGCGAGGTTTCATAACAACAAGGGACGATGACAGATATATTTTATGAATCAGGAAGGTAATGGTTTGCCTGATGAAAAGAGTTTTTCTGATTCTGGCAATCACCCTATCTATGCTATGTCTAGGTCAGCCTGGTGTTGACAGAGGCGTAACTGTTGAGATTGCAACTTGGCAGGGTGGTGCGTCGGGTGCGGCTTCGCTTTCCTTCGACGACGGCTATGCTGAAACATATAACACGGTAATTCCAATTCTTGCTGAGAAAAACATAAATGCTACTTTTAACGTGATTTCTGTGAAGGTTGGCGGTGTCTACGGCGAGCTGGGGCTCGCAGACTGGGGGCAGTGGCGAAAAGCCGCTGAAAATGGGCATGAGATCGGCAGTCATATGGCCACTCACGTTCATGTTGACGAGGTGTCTGCAGCTGAGCTGGCCGGGGAGCTTGAGTCTTCGAAAACCAATATCAAAAAAAACATTGGAAGCGATGTTCTTTCATTCGTTTATCCCGGCGGAGCCTATGATCGCGGCTCCCGCGACGTTGTGGCAAATTTTTTCCTCTCAGCCCGTACAAGCGACGACGGCTACAACCCTGCGGTTCCTGCGGATATGTATCTGCTCAAATCCAAGACTGTTGCCGAATACAACCTACCACATATGACCGGCTGGGCAGATGAAGCCTCAGAAAACGGGCTCTGGCTCATTGAAAACCTGCACTTGGTTGGGGGTGAAAACCCGACTGGATACGGTTTCTACATGTCCACCGATGATTTTACAGACCACATTGACTATCTCGATTCCCAGGGGCTTTGGATTGCGCCGCAGGGTGTAGTGGCACGATATGTTGTGGAACGTGAAAACTCAGTTGCAAATCTCAGTTTTCCAGTCTTTAGACAGGATTCTTTTTCGATCACTCTTTCAAACAACCTGGACAGCTCAGTTTTTAACGTGCCTCTTACCCTGGTTGTCACGCTTCCAAGGGGTTGGAATGCTGTTCGGGTTTCCAGCCGTGGTGAAACATTGCCTGGAAGAGTTTCAAAGGGCATTTTGTATATTGATGCAGTGCCAAATAATGGCAGGATAATAGTTACGAAGCATGGATTTATCTCTTATCTTGCTGGTTTGGTCGGATTTTGAAAGTTTTTAATAATTGGCCGACTTCAGTGTTTACCGAATATTTTAAACCGAAAAATTTATTACAGCCCGTTCAAAAGATTCACCGTGAGTTTAGTCCATTTGAGGTGATTATGGCAAGGGGCGAGTTGTTCTGGGACCTTTTGATCGGGCATTTGAAGATTGACGCTGAAAAGCTTGAGAGCCAGAAAGAAAAGATTTGCGAGGCCCTGAGAAGTGATTTTTCAGACGAGATTTCAAAGGATCTGAGCATTGAGCAGCTGATGGCTTTGAACGAAAAGATTGAGAATGAAAAATATGGGAAGAGGAACTTTCTTGAGAAGATTTCCAAGTTAGATGACGGTTCCTTTGAAGTCAGGCTCATAAGCTACCAGTGTCCTTTTCAACAGATAGCTGCAAAGAATCCCAGGGTGTGCAAGATCCATGAGATGCATTACCGCGGTTTTGGTGAGCTTTGCGGGTGGGATTTTAAGCTGAAATCGTTCAATCCAAAAAAGGTGGATTGCATACACCTGCTCAATGTAAAACGGATCGATGAGTGATGTGTTCTATTTTATCACACCCTGTGAATTGAAGTATGTAAGCTCTGATTCAAATATCTCTTTTACCTCGACGCCCATCTTTTCGAGTGTGTCAAGCATTTCATGGGTGTCACGGTCAGGGTCATCGGTTGTGATGTCTAATATAACGATGTTTGAGAGCACGCCTGCGTGTATCTCCAGTGTGATTGGGAGGGATTTCAGTTTTTTGAGAACAGAGATCTTTTTTGCAATGGGCACGTTCAAGATGAATGTGCATCTGCGTTTGTTGAATTCCTTTGCGTTTACTGTTGCATAGAGTTTTAGCTTGCCCTCTGATCTCATTTTTTTGACCCTCTGGCGGACGGATTCGGTGCTGGAGCCGATGGATTTTGCGATTTGGGTAAAACTCGCCCTTGGGTCTTCCATGAGTTTGAGGATGATTTCTCGGTCTTTTTGCATGCCTGACCTCACCGTTGAATTTTTTTATCTCACTATATAGTATATTAATGTTGCCATAATTTATTAGAAATCTAA
>QIDD01000030.1 GCA_003230355.1 Methanobacteriota archaeon | reverse complement strand
TTGTAACTAGCGGCGTGAACACGGTTACAATCACTGATGTCTACTCGACTCAAAGCTATTTTTTCGACGGCGCCCTGCTCCTAAACTTCTATCCATCTGAGGAGAAGCACATGTACTGGGTTTATCAGGGTGTGGAGTATCTGGAAAAGACCGATTATGTTGATGTTGGCTATGATCTTGTTTTCACGGGTGACGCGGAGATGTCAGCTGCGGATGCAACGCTTCTCACAGTTTATCAGAATAAGGAGCAGCTTCATGACGCTCTCTTTTTCAACGGCGGCGAGCTTAAAGACAAACATGCCACATATCTTTATTCGGCGAGCGATTTTGTTGTAAAACAGTTCTCAGTTAAAGACAGTCTCAAAGCTGTAAACACAGTGCGCTTTACAATGGACGAGTATCAGCAGTCCACGGGAGCTGAGTTCATCCAATATTCTGACACACCAATCTACCCGTCCATTGCGGTTCTTGATCTCACGCTTGCGCCAAAGCCCAGGGTGGTTGTTCTCGCAAACTCAGTTGACAAGATGCTTTCAACTGAGCTATTCGATTATCTTGAGCTAAAAGGGCTTGACGTAATACATGCTACTGCTGCGACCTTCAACACATACAAAGATGAACGATTCATAATAATTCTCGGCGGCCCCGACGCGCTGGAGGGTGTGGGCGAGATAGTCAAGGGCGCGGGGATATTGGGAATTGATGACGCCGATTATCTTCGAACAGAGGGGAGCAGTAAAAAATACCTTGCCACGAATCCCTGGGATTTGAATCCTGATCAAACTGTGTGGATCTTCGCCGGATCTGATAGGCATCTCACACTCCAGGCAAATCGAGATAACATGGTTGCCGTGGCCCAGGAGATTGTTGCAAATATCCCTGATGCAGATGAAGGGGAAGAAGAGGCTGCGGACCTTGGTCCCTGCCCGGAGTCAGGCCAGTATCCTTTCACGCACGCCTTCCCAGACATGATCAGAGACGTCTATATCTGTGATGTAGTTTATGACAGCGATGTCTCGAAGTGGATGGTGAAGCTCTACAATCAGGGTGATGACGACATTAACCTCCTCACATATCATCTCGTTGACTATCGGGATACTCATTACAGGGTTAAGTCGTCGGACAGCGGAGCATCGATCTCTGAAGAAGGTTATTGGACTATTTATGGGAGCGCCTTCAATCTTAAGGGTAGGCGAAGCACAGGCGTCTATCTCCCAGCTGATAAAGGGTCGATTACACTTACGGATTCGAAGGAAAATGTCCTTGACAAGGTTGTTTGGGATTTACGCAGCTGATTTCTGTTTTTCGCCGCCGCAGAATCGAGTGATATATTCTGATGTGAGGGCTGCGGTTTTTTCGATCATCGCGGGTGTGATTCCGGGAACGCCGCAGACGAGGATTATCGTGTCCTTTGTTTCAAGTGTGACCTTGGTTTCGTCTGAATCCCTGTAGGGGTAGACTGCAGTTGTCTTTTCTTCATCTGTTATGACAGGTTCTTTTCCAGTGAGTGTGAGCGGTTTTTGCATGCCGATTCCCAGGAATTTTTCACCTGGTTCTGCCATTCTCATTTCCAGGTTTCCTGCGATCGCCCCTGCGTCGAATGCGGCGAGCGCCATGTTTGTCTTCATCGATGCCAGGTTGTAGGTATCGACAAGTGTGTTTATCCGTGGGAGCGGCCTTTCTTTTAGAACGCGCCTGATGAGCGCTTCTGATGCGGGACGGGTCTTGGTTGGGTCGATTCCTGCACGCCAGTAAAAATCACGGTACAATCTGATAATCGGAGCGTCTTTAACTGTTTTAATTGTGTAATCCGATTTTATCTCTTCAGCAACCTTTTCTTTGAATTTTTCAAGCTCTGCACTTACGCTTTTAATGTTTAAGCCCTTTAATTGAAAGGAGTCTACGATCAGCCCCGGAAACTTCTGTTGAATGTCTTCGGCTAGCTCGAGTTTCATGGGTTTTTATGGACCTCTTTTCTTATTATAACTTTGGCTTGATTCGGTGGTTGAATGTTTCTTTTGGACAGAAGCTTTAAATATATGTTTAAACATATAATTTATTCGATATGATTTTCACAGAACTTATCGGCGGAATAGCAATACTCGCAGGACTTTATTATATTGGGATAATCATCTCAAGATGCATCATCCTCTCAGCCAGGCGCCAGGAAGTGGAGATGGCGGAAAGAGAAGTCAACATCAAAAAGGAGCAGCTGAGACTTCTAGAGGGAGAAGTGCGCGAACTAGAGCTTATCGGGGGTATAGATGAGGAATTTAAAGAGGAAACGAAGCGTATAAAGAAGGAGAAGCTCGAAGTGATAATCGGGGGGAAATTCGAGCATAAAAATCGATGGTGAACCGTTAATTGTCACCGTTTGTTTAAACTTAAATAGCAGTAGTTATCTTTTCAGAAATTTCCTTAAACTCTTTTTCTGACATTTCGATGCTCGGCACATCAAAGCAGACTTCATCACCCTGCGCACGTGGAACAACATGCACATGCAGATGCGCTATAACCTGCCCCGCAACCTCGCCCTGATTAATGAAAATATTCAAACCCTCAGGCTCAAGCGCAGATTCCACGCCCGCAACAACCCTCTTAAGCGCGGCCGCAAGCCCGCTCAAAGCCTCGCCTTCAAGACCTGCAAGCTTTGTTACATGCACCTTGGGAAGAACAAGCGTATGCCCCGCTGCAATCGGGTTGATATCGAGAAAGGCAAAGGCAAAACCATCCTCATAGACCTTATAGCTCGGTATCTCACCGGCCATAATCTTGCAGAAAAGACAGTCCATCCAATTTCACCCCCAGAGCTCATAGAGCTTGATCGGAACATTTCCAAGCGTGCCGCCGTAGTTAGCAGCGGAAATCTGTTCTATCCCCTCAACCGATGTGGCAGCCTCAATTCCAAGTTTCATAGCCTGGGCAACCGCATCGCGCGAAACACCATTCAACACGATCTCCGCAATCGAGCCCACACCCTCCGGGACCATTGACCCCTGTATTTCATCTCGCAGAGAGGGACAGAACAACTCACTAGTAGTCGCCTTCATAAAATCATATTTATTTGAGCCCACCTTCGAGCCTGATGCGCACACACCGCCGGGAAAAGATGTGATAACACCTGCAACACCTGCAATCGCCGCCTCAGCCGCTTCAGCAGCAGAAAGGCTGGAGTCAAGGTCCGAGCCCATAATAAGAAAGTTCCCGCCGGCAACACCTTTTGAAAAACCAAAATCGCGCTCGATCAAAAATTCACCCATCATAATCGGGATAGCATACATCCGCCTACCGCCGATTTTCGTTTTCTTCGCGTATCCATCGCCGAAGTAGCGCATCTTCCGGCCAACATCAACCGTTTCACAGCCCTCGCCACACCAATTAAAAACCGCAGTCGTCGGCGCTGTGAGAACACACTGCCCAATGCGATCCAAAAGCTCGTGAAGCATCTTTTTCTTCCCAGTCCATATCTGCACAACCACACCAGGCCTGCCGTCAGGAGTCACATCACCGGAAAGATAAGATTCAACCCCTGCCTCCGCGCTGCAGCCGATAATCGAACTTGCAAAACCCGTAGTCTCGCGGGCAGCAATCTCCACCCACTTCTCAGTTTTAGCAGTGATCAAAAAACGAGAGTAGTGGCTTTCAAAGGCCTCAGCAAAAGTGTCAACAATCGGGACGTCGTTAATCTTCATATTCAACGCGGGTTTACCGGAATATTTCATCCCAGCGCTTATCCACAAAACCCTGGATCTCCTCGATCTTATCATCAGTGAGATGGCGAAAGCGCTTCTGAGTCTTGAGAAACTCGCGGACAGGAATCTTCTCAGGCGGCTTGTAGCTCACCTTGGAAACACCGTTTTCAATCTCATAGAGAACAATCATGCCCGTGTCAACGGCAAGCCTGCCGATCTCGATGGATTTCGCAGGATCGCTTCCCCAGCCTACGGGACAGGGAGAATAAACCTGAACATAAGCCGGACCCTCAATTGCGGCAGCCTTTTTTACCTTCGCCATATAATCCAGGGGCAACGCGACAGATGCAGTCGCAACATAGGGTACGCCGTGGGCCGCGATTATGTGTGGCATGTCTTTTTTCTGCCGATTCTCACCAAAAGACAGCTTGCCAGGCGGTGATGTCGTTGTCATAGCTCCATAGGGGGTCGAGCCAGAACGCTGTACGCCGGTGTTCATATATGCCTCATTATCATAACATATGTATGTGAGGTCGTGACACCTTTCCATTGCTCCGTTGAGCGATTGCAGGCCAATATCGAATGTGCCGCCGTCGCCGCCGAATGCCACAACATTTACGCCTTTCTTTAGGCCAAGGGCTTTGAGCGCTGCCTCCACACCGCTTGCAGATGCCGCTGAGTTTTCAAATGCCTGATGAATCCATGGCACCTCCCACGAAATCTCTGGGTAAGGGCTGGACACAACCTCCATGCAGCCTGTTGCATTTGTGCAAATCGTGTTTGGACCCAGGGCCTTGAGCGCGTATCTGATTGCAAGTGTTCCCCCGCAGCCTGCGCATGCACGATGGCCGGAGGCGAAAAGCTCCTCATCTGAGACTTCTTTAACATTCTGGGAAAACTTCCAGCACCTGTTTGCTATAAGGTTGGTTTCACACTTTTGTCTACATCTTACATAACTAGGAATATCAGCAGCTATTTCCATTTGGTCACCAACATGTGAAAGGGCTTTAACAATTATAAATGTTTCCAGATAGGTTTTTAACAATCAGATACGAGCAAGCAGGTGAAGACTATGGATTTCAAGCAGGTTATTGTTGTGCGAACCGATCTTAAAATGAGCCCAGGGAAGACGTGCGCGCAGGTAGCGCATGCCTCGCATTCAGCGGCAGAGGCGGGAAAGAAATCTGAGAAAAAATGGTATGACGCCTGGTGGAGCGAGGGACAGAAAAAAGTGGTTGTAAAGGCTGCGGGCGCAGATGAACTTCTCCAGCTTTTCCGTGATGCCCGTGCAAACAGCCTCCCCTGTTATATTGTAAACGATGCAGGCCTAACCGAGCTTGCGCCTGGAACAACGACCACCCTTGGAATCGGCCCAGCGCCAAACACACTTATCGACAAGGTCACAGGCCATCTAAAACTACTTTGAATTTGATATATTATGCTGCGAACAAATCACCCTCTTGAAGAGACAGTTGGAATCAGGTATTTCATCACCGACACACAGGGAATCGGCGGACATCTCAGGCGGGAGTATGCGGATTTTCAGGTCTCAGAAGTCGGGGTTGAAAAACAGGCGGATCCTGAGGGTGACTACACACATTTTACCCTTGAAAAAACTAATTGGGACACGATAAGGGCGATTTCAGCTCTTTCCAGGGCTGTAGGTGTTTCAAGGAAGAGATTCGGATTCGCCGGGACAAAGGATAAACGTGCGGTGACACGGCAGCGCATGGCGGTTTGGAACGTGCCACTTGAGAAGCTGGAGTCTGCGCGGGTGAAAGACATCCGGCTCTATGATTTTACGCGGAGCAGCGAGCGCATACTTGTGGGCGATCTCATTGGAAACACCTTTGAGATCACTGTGCGCGAACCACAGGTCTTTGATGAAACTGTTATTGAAACCTGCCGGGATCAGATACATCTTAAAGGGATTCCAAACTACTTCGGGTATCAACGCTTTGGAGTTCAGCGGCCGAACACACATGTTGTCGGGCGAAAGATTGTGGAAGGAGATATTAAGGGTGCGGTGATGAGCTATCTCGCGGATTATTATGATGGTGAGCGTGATGACGCGAGGGATGCGCGGCGCAGTCTAAAGGAGACGGGTGATTTTAAGCAGGCTCTTACAGATTTTCCAAAGCGCCTGGGCTATGAGCGAACTATGCTTGATCATCTCTATAAAAATCCCACTGATTTTGCTGGTGCGCTTCGCAGGTTTCATAAAAAGCTCAGGCAGCTCCTGGTTCACGGGTATCAGAGCTATCTTTTCAACCTGACTTTGAGCCGGATGATTGAGGAGGAGTTGGATATTCACAGGGTGGAGGTGCCTCTTTTCGGATATACGAGCAGTTTCACCGAGGGTCGTCAGGGCGAGATTGAAAGAGATGTGCTTGAAACTGCGGGAATGGATTTTCGCAGCTTCAAAATAAGCTCGATGCCTGAGCTCAGCCCACGCGGCACGTATCGAACAGCCTCGCTTGAAACAGAGGTCTCCTATGAAATAGGGGATGAAAACACATTAAAATTCAAATTCTTCCTGCCCAAGGGCAACTACGCCACAATGATTATGCGGGAGTTCATGAAAACAGACCCCGTGAACTATTGAGTTTTCTACGCAATTATTTTAAACATGGCGGTCTGATTTTAGGTTGATGTCGAGGGTTTTAATCGCTGTGGAGTTTTGATTCTGCTTATTGTTGGCGTGGCACTTGTGTTTTATCCCAGCAGTAGTTCAAGCAATCAAGCAGGGCCCATTGTAACAGGAGAGCCTGCACCGAGCTATACTTCTGAGCCCACCGACACACCTGCTACTACAACGACTTCTGCGCCACCTACGACCACGCCTCTGCCGCGGCCAGTGTGAAACACTGCCAGTTGAGACCAAACCGCCTGAGACGATGCCGCCTGTTGAGGAGTATGTTGATGCTAGTGTTGGGACTTATAAAACAGGAGACAAAGTTTCTATACCAGAGTATAATATCAAAGGAACAATTGGATATGGAGTAATGGAAGATGGAAAGATTCTTAGTGAAACATTTATAGTGGATGATACTGATGGAAATAATATTATGGGTTATACACAAATCGGTCACCCAACCCTCGGCCACCTGGAAATGATTTCCTACCCGCAGCGCGGCGAGAAGGGCGAGGTTTACATAGAGATAAATGGCGTGGATAGCGGGTGTGTTTTTGTGTATAGTAAATATCTTAAATTTGAATCTTATCTTTCAATTTTTAACGACTTAGATTCTCCAGATATACAGAAATATATTATACAAAGTTGTTGATAATTAATTTAACAATCCCTATTTTTTCAACCCAAATTCTTTTTAACACGACGCACTTGAATCTATTATTACAGAATCTCCAGTTGCCCACACGTCAATGTCTGATATTGCGCCCCAGATGTATGCGCCGTTGTCGCACTTCACGCACTTAGTAAGGCTGCCGCTTTCATTGAATGTAAAGTTATTTATACAATCTTATCCAAACATTTCAGCGGTGAACAAGCAAAAATGGGATCATCAATCAAAGAAGATGACAAAACCAAGATCATGATCGACGTGCTGCAAAACATTGAAAACGAGATTGGCAGCGCCCTTGAAACACTTGAGATTCAGAGTGAGGACGAAACACTTCAAAGTATTGAGCGCGGGCTTGAGGACATTAAAAAAAGTCGAGTCCGTTCATTTGATTCTTTTCTGAAAAAACACGGTCACGATTAAAATGACCTTTGAGCTTTCTGTTACAAGAGAGTTTGAAGCAGAGTTTTCCAAACTTGACAAAACGGTTCAAAAGCGAGTTGTCGAGAAACTTCGGGAAATTGTTGAAGACCCAATGCACTATGGTAAGCCTCTCAGACGAAATTTGAAAGGTCTATGGTCTGCCAGAGTTGGTATGCATCGGATTATTTACACAATCGAGGAGGATATGGTTTTTGCAGTGACCGTTAAGCATCGAAAGAAAGTGTATTAAACCATCCCCCACTTCTCAATTGCCTGTTTGAGTTCGCGGTGGCTTTTTGCATACTCCGACAGAGTTGTGCCCGCTAAGGTTGCATCCACCGCCTGCCGCATGGCGACTGCGCCTTTCACCGTGCCCCCTGGATGTCCGTGGATGCCGCCGCCCGCCTGACAGATAAGGTCTGTGCCAAAAAACTTGACCAGCGCCGGCACATGCCCTGGATGCAAGCCGCCCGATGCAACTGGAAACACGTTTTTAATTCCACCCATATCCTGCTTGCAGGCATTGATGTTATCTTCGACTTCGCGTCGTCCCTCGCTCATCTTCCCCACAGCCGTTCCCACATGGAGCTGGTCCACCCCGATAAGGCGCACAACCTTGGCGATAACAGGCATCGAAATCCCATGCCGAGGATTCTTTGTAAGCGCGGCATGGCCTGCCCGATGAGCATGGATAACAAGGTTAAAATCCCTGTTTCGAAGCGTCTGCAAAGCCGAGAAACCTGCTGTTAGAATGTCCACCATAATATAGCGTCCGCCGCGCTCCTGGACGAACTCAGCCCGCCTGATCATCTCTTCGGTCTCAGCCGTGACATTCGCCATATACACTTTCATTTCACCAGTCTCAGATTCAGCTTTGTCCCGCATTGCAAGAGTCTGGATAACACGCTCTTCGAAGGGATTGAACTTTTGGCTGCTCAGATTTTCATCATCCTTTACAATGTCACAGCCCCCGGTCCACGCGTCATAGGCTACCTGCGCGTGATCCGATGTTTTGAGGCCGAGCTTAGGTTTTACA
>QIDD01000029.1 GCA_003230355.1 Methanobacteriota archaeon | reverse complement strand
GTATTTATCCGCAGGAATTGCAGCTAGAACCGCATCCACTGGCTGGAGCAGCATTCGGATTTGTGATGAGAAAACCAGAGCCATGCTCAGTTACCTGATAGTCCACAGTGGCACCATCAAAAACAGACTCAAAATCCTTGGCAACAATAAGCTTCACACCATTGCTCTCAATAACAACATCCTCATCCTTAGACTCCTCCTCAAAGGCCATGCCATACTGGGGGCCGCCACAGCCCATGCCAGCAACAAAAACTCTGAGCCCAGAGCCGTTCTTACCCTCTTTTTCACTAAAGGCTTTAAACTCCTCAGCCGCTTTCTCAGTAATAGATATCATAACCCTCAAAACGAGACTTCACAATATAAAACTTTTCTGCATATTGCAAGCCGTTCTTATGTAGGTATTTATCTTTAGTTTCTACTGCCCTACAATTCCGCATAGTAAGTCGAGCAGGTTTTAGGAAAAACCGATTTTTCGCCTATGCTAAAGAGGGCTATTGAACCTTTTTGGATATGAGGGGGGCTTTGATTGGTACTTGCGTTTATTCTCTGTAATCTTTCGTTTTCTGAAGACGATTATCCCAATAAAGGAACAATCCAGAGAGAACGGCCCAAGGCCCAATTAGGATAGCGGCTTGCTCTAACATATTATCTTAATCTACACCTTTGTACTGTATATAAAATTAGTGAAAAAATTAGTTAAAAATAGTGCAATTACATCAAAAAATCTGCCTTTACAAAACCTTGAAGTCTTTAGGGGTTCTAGCTTCTAGACTGCTCGTAGAGTGAGTTGATTCCTTCCAGCACCCGGATGGCCTCGAGGAAGTGGTGTTTGTCCTTTGAGGCTCTGAGCCTGAGGAAGTCGGCGAATACATTTTTGAACCATGCGCCGTGGACCGAATCCCCGCTCAGGCTTTCATCGAATTCATAGGTGTGGTCTGAGTTCACAATCCGTTTGTCCGATAGCTCAAGTTTGTGGTTGCACTCATAGATCGTGTTTTTGATCTCACGGCGCGCAGCCCCCCAGTCCAGTGTTATCGTTGCCCTGCGCTCGCCTGGAAACTCCAGTCTAAAACAGGCCCGTTTCTCAATCTCAGGGTTGGACTTGAAGTATGTCACATCCTCAAGAACCGCGTTTGTGAAGTCGGATCCGAAAAGGTGCATTGCCAGATAGATGTTGTGGTAGCCGTGGTCCATGATTATGCCGCCGCCTGAAATACTGCGGTCAACCCTCCAGTTTGGGTTCCAGTCCGGGGTGCCTGTGCCGTAGTGTGTTCGCAGTGTGTTCATGGTCAGGTTTTCCACACCGCCGTTCTCCTCCACAATCTCTTTGGCCTTCACATACTGGGGCGCGTGTTTCCAGTTATGGATAGGGTAGAAGAAGATGCTGCTATCTTGCATGAGATCTTTCAAGCCTGCCAGGCCGCTGGATGTTGCCACCGGTTTTTCGCAGACCACATCAAGCCCGCGTCCTGCAGCATATTCTATAGGTTGGTATCTGTATGAGGGAGGTGTGCATATGTCAATAAAATCCAGGTCAAAGTTGTCAAGCCCGCTCAGGCTTTCAAATGTCTGAAGCCCTGCGGCGCCGGCTTTTTTCCTCCTCTCTTCGCAGATGTCAACGGCTGCAACCACATCCACTCCCAGCTCTCGAAGCGCCGGCAGATGTCCAAGTTCTGCTATGTTTCCAAAGCCAATTATCGCGCATCTCGGCCCAACAGATTCCGTCTTCCCATCCGTCACTTTAGAAAACCTTCCACTCGCAAAAATTCAATCGTCTTTTTCGCCGCCTCTTTCGGATATTCAGTGTGCTGATTAAGTTCAACCGATAGAGTGTCATGGTATTTTATACTTTCGAGGTATTCAAACACTTCACCATATTTTACGTCTCCCTCGCCTGGGATAAGGTGTTTATGGGGGTGCTGGCCGTATTTCGCGTCGTCCACGTGAACGTGGTTCATGTGCCCCTCCATTGCCTCGATAAACTCTACCGGCGTTATGTCAAGCGCGATTGCATGGCTGAGGTCGGCCACTCCGGAAAAGGCAGGTATCCCGATACTGTCGATAAACGTTGCGAGCTGCTCTGGTGTGCGAAGGAGTTTCTCAGGCTCAGGCTCAATATTTATCGTCACCTTCTTTTCAAGGGCGTATTCGCCAAGTTCGGTCATAGAGGTATGGAAATTGTCCCACATCCGCGGCGTTGGCTCTTTTCCAAAGAGATAACCTGAAGCGGTCTGCACCTTTTTTACGTCAAAGGCGGTTGCGAGGTCGATTACCTTTTTGAAACGCCTGATATTTTCAGCGCGCATCTCATCGTTATTTGTTATGAAATCCAGATGTGCAGATAATGCGTAAACTGGCAGGCCATTGGATCTGCAAAGCTCCTTTACATAGTCTATTCGCTCCTGGCCTGCGTAGGGTGTGATGTGATGGCCTTTACACCACAATTCCAATCCTTGATAGCCGTATTCGGACAGCGCGGAAACAGCGTATTCCAGCGAGTAGTGTTTGAAGGCGTTTGAAAAAAAGCCGAGTTTCACAAGTTTCACTTCCTTGCCCGCATAAGAATCGACGCCCCGTAGAGCGACTCTGATTCCACATCAATAAATCCCGCCTCTTTTAAGATTTTCCCCCAGCCCTCCCCATTGTAGACAAAAAACGTTCCAAGTTCCACGATATGTTTTACAAAGGGCAGGTAGGTGTATCTCAAAAAGATGTTATCAGGATAGGAGAAGTCGTAGAGCACAAGCCGCCCGCCGGGCCGCAGCACCCGATAAGCCTCTGAGACTATGTTTGATATCTTTTTGAACTCATGGGCTGCAAGCGTGTTATAGACAGCGTCAAAGGAGTTGTCGGCAAAGGGCAGTCTGAAGGCATCGCCCACGGTGATGTTCACATGCCTGCGCTCCCTGTTTTTATCCCGATTCACACGCAGCATCCCAGGCGACATGTCCAGGGCTACCACGGTTTTTGCGTTGATATGCCCCGTCACATAGCCTGTTCCACAGCACAGGTCAAGCGCCCTTTCAACAGCCGGCTCGGAAACAATCCTCTCCCTAACCTTGCCATAGGTTCCCAGCATGAGTATCTTTGTGGCGCGATCATAGTATTTCGCCATCCTTTCAAAGTGACTTGTCTTAACCATATTCTTATGCCACGCATCTCTTTTTATTAAATCCTTCTCAGGCCAAAGAGTGATTGGCCAAGGACCAAGACTGGTATGATCTCCAGCCTGCCGACCCACATGTTAAATATGAGCACTATCTTTCCAAAGGGGTTCAGGTCTGATCCTGTGATTCCTGCGCTGAGACCCACGTTTCCCTGGGCTGCCGCAACCTCGAACACCGAGTCAGCGCTGCTGTATCCCAGAAACATAAGGGAAAGCGCGCCTGCTCCGAGAATCACGAAGTAAAGCAGCGCAAAGACCGTTGCCTCATGGGTCACCTCCTGGTTCATCTCGATTCCGCCGAGACGTCTGCTGAAGACCGCGTGCTCAGGCAGAAGGGTCTGTTTTATCCACCAGTAGATGAGCTTTGCAATTATAAGCATTCTGATAATCTTTATCGCCCCGCTTGTAGAGCCTGCGCTGCCGCCGATGATCATTAAAAGCGAGAGAATGCTCTTTGAAAAATCGTCGAGAACCGCGATGCTTGCTGTTGAGAGCCCGGCGTTTGTAAGTGCTGAAACAGTTTGGAAAAAGGCGTCTCGAAAACTTAGCGACGTGAGTCCGATTATAAGCGTCGATATTATGAGGATTGCGGCCATGGCCCTAACCTGCAGGTCTTTTAGTATGAATCCTTTATCGCCGGTGAGCATTTTATAGTGGACAAAGAAGTTTATCCCGCCGAGCAGCATGAGAAATATGCCGACAAGTTCGATCTCAAGGCTGTTGTATGCGCCGAGAGACGCGTTTTTCACTGAAAACCCTCCTGTGGAAAGAGCGACCATAGAGTGGTTCGCGGCGTCGAATGTGGACATGCCTGCGATGAAAAAGAGAAAGATTCCAACCAATGTGTAGAATATGTATATCCACCAGATAAGCCGGGCCGTTGAAATAAGCCTGGGCTTGATACGTTCCTTACGCGCCTCGGCCTGATAGAGCCTGAGTCCTGCTCTCCCTGTTGTAAGGATCGTGAGGAGCAGAACGATTATCCCCACGCCGCCAAGCCACTGCATGAAGCTTCGCCAGAACAGGAGGCTGCGGGGCAGGACTTCCACGTCGGCAATCATGGTAAGCCCTGTTGTAGTCCAGCCAGACATAGCCTCAAAGAATGCGTCCAAAAGGCCCATCCCATAGTAGGTGAAAGGAATCGCTCCCAGAAATGAGATAATGAGATAAGTAAGGGCTGCGGCGATTGCTGCGTGCCTGGCCTGAAACTCTGTGTCAGGATGTATGAAGCGCACAGCCAGCATTCCTGCAACCATAGGGATTAGGGAGACAAAGAAAAAAGGCGTCAAATCCTCGTTATAAAAGGCTGCGACTAGAAGCGGGATAACTGTGAGAACCCCGATTATGATAAGTATCATCCCAAGGCTTTGGAGGATGATTTTCAGATCGCCGTGATGCTTGCCGTTCATAAAATCTCCTTTGGTCTTTTCTTCGGCCTAATCCTAAGAATTGACTCGGCAAGTACGAGGACCGGAATGATTTCCAGCCTGCCGATCCACATGTGAAAAATGAGTAGCGCCTTTCCTAGAGGCTCAAGCCCTGCTCTGGTTATGCCTGCGGAGAGTCCGACGTTGCTCTGAGCTGAGACCACTTCGAATATGGCGTCAACAGTGGGATAGCCCATGTAGGTGAAGGCAAGCGTTCCAAGGCTGAAGATAAAGAGGTAGAGAAGCAGAAAAACCGCGGGCTCCTGAAGGTTTTCGGATGTAAGCTCAACACCTGAAAGCTTCTTTGTAATCACCGCGTGCTCTGGAAGAAGCTTTTCCTTTATCCACCATGCCATGAGCTTGAGCACGATTATGAACCGTATTATCTTGAATCCGCCTCCTGTTGAGCCTGTGTTCGCACCAACCATCATCATAAAAGACATGGCAAGCTTTGGAAATTCACCAAGCGCAGTTACATCGATTGAACTTGAACCTGTGGTAGTTATTGCTGAAACAGCCTGAAAAAGAGAGGCCCTAAGGCTTGGAACCTTTAGAAAAAGGACGAGCGCGCCTAGAATTGTGATGAGAAAGAGGCTGCGGGTTTCAAGGTCGCGAAAAAGCGCGCTGCGCCTGCCGGTGAGAACCTTATAATGCACGAGAAAGTTTGTCGCTCCAAGCATCATGATAAGAATGGTTACAAGCTCTATTCCAAAGCTCCCGAAAGACTCTATATTTAGGTTTCTCGTGGAAAATCCTCCTGTGCTCAACATGGAAAGCGAGTGGTTCACAGCGTCGAAAACAGTCATCCCCGCCAGGTAGTAGAGCAAAATCCCCGCCAGGCTGTAGATGAGATATATCCACCAGATAAGCCTTACCGTGGAAAGAAGCCTGGGCTTGATGCGGTCTTTACGCGCCTCGGCCTGATAGAGCTTTTCAGCGGCGCTGCCTGTTCCGGCCAGGATCACAAGCATGAGAACAATCACTCCCACGCCTCCGAGCCACTGCATGAAGCTGCGCCAGAACAGAAGGCTGCGCGGCATAGCTTCCACGTCGGCAATCATGGTAAGCCCTGTTGTAGTCCAGCCAGACATAGCTTCAAACACGCTGTCAAGCAGACCCATCCCATAGTACATGAAGGGTACAGCGCCAAGGATTGCCGCGATAAGATAGGTAAGGGCCGCCGCGATTGCTGCGTGCTTCACCCGAAGGTCGATTTCACCCTGATAAAATCTGGTGATAACCATGCCGGCTGCGAGCGGGAGAACGCTTACAGCCATGAATGGGGTAATGTCTTCGTTGTAAAAAAGGCTCACAAGAAGGGGCACAAGCCCGAGGAGTCCAATAACTATAAAGACCATTCCAAGGCTCTGGGAAACAGCCTTGAGATCCGGGTGTTTTTCGCGCTTCACGATCTACCTCTTAAGTATCTTTTGTAAAACAATCTTTGAATCAGCGTTTAAGGCCGCGCCTGACTCTTCGACCTCCAGCTCAAGGTCTGAAATCGACTTGTCAGCGTCCAAGAACAGGGCGATATAGGATGTGGTGGTTGTTACATTGAGGATTGCCACACGCTCATCACCCTGAAGCACTCTCCCCTCGAATGCGGCTCTGAAGTTTACGTAGGGCAGATACTCCTCAGGCATTTCACGCACATATTTGATGTCAGCGATACTTGCGATAAAACCCCTGTCTGCCACGGTTCACACCTCTCCTTGCGGGTTCGGGTAGTTGCGCTCGATGATGCGCTCAAGGATGCTTCGCGTGCTGTTCAGCTCGCAGGCTTTGAACTCAGAGATCCGCCTGACCTCAACCTGGAGCCCGCGCTCTTCAAGGCTTCCGCAAAGCCGCTCCACATTATGATGCTGGTCCGGGCCAAGTGCAATAACGTCAGGCCGGATCTCTCCAATAATTACTAAGGGGTCGCCTTCATAGCCGAGGACCGCAACGTCCACGGGCTTCAAATGCCCTACCATCTCCACACGCTGAGCCTCTGGAACGATTGGTATCCTCTTGCGTTTTTCAACAGTTGAGTCGCGGGCGACAATTGCCACAAGCACATCACCCATTGATTTGGCCTCTCCAAGGATGAATGCGTGGCCGGGATGGAGTATGTCAAAGACCCCGCCGCACACGACAACCCTGATTTCTTTTCGCCCGGCTTCAGACAGTGAAATAGACCCGTCCCTCGATATTATGAGTTCTTCATCTTCCAGCTGAGCTAAGACGGACCCAAATTCACCGGTGATACAATCTTTCAACTCTGCTTCAAGGCTCTCTCGGCTGCAGCCTGCGCCTGCAAAATTCTGCCTCCAAATCGCAGCAAGGACCTCCTTCATAGACCTTTACAACCCGCCGAACTCTTTTAAATATTCCTCCTCCATAAAATGCAGCTCGCCAGGCACGATGAGCACATGGGGCACCGGTCCGAAATCACGGCTGATCAGATCTTCTATCCGGCCTGCGATAAGCACCGGGTTGAGTGATCCCACACAGCCCAGGCCCACGACGACTGAGCTTCCAGTCGTCACATCTTTTCCCTGTCGCGTTTCCACGTCCAAGAGGATTTCCAGCGCCTCATTTACAGTCATCAACTTTTCTTTGATGTCTAGAAAAAGCAGTGTGTGAAGGCTGCGCTCCCGATTTTCGGCCAGAGCGAAATAGTAGCTTTCAGGGCTGTAGCCCTCGCTTGGAAACGGAATGCTTGAGGAGCGCCCGAATTTGTAGTTGAAAAGACCAGAAATCGCGGGCGCCGCTGAATAGATCGAAGTGTTATGCACGATCTGTGTTTCGATCCCCTGTTCTTTGGCATCGATTCGAAGCGCGATATGAGTTGTTGAAATCAAGGGGTCGCCGGGCACAAGAAATCCCACTTTTCCCTCTTTTGCCGCAGCTAATATCACACTCCCATCCTCAACTTCCGCCCTGGATAGAACCTTTATTTTCTTGTCAACCGCTTTTTCAAGTTTTTCAACCGTTGTTCCCGTAAGCCGGGAGGTGTAAAACTCGGCAAACAACCGCTCGCAGGACTGCGCCTCTTTAACTGCACGAAGCGAGAGGTCTGATTCATCATAGAGTCCGAGGCCGATGAAAACGAGCATATGCCTATTAAATGCGGGAGAGGGGCTTAAAAGTTTTTACCCCTCCTCTTGTGTCGGTCTTTGAGAAAAGGAGGTATTTTTAGGAGAGCAGTTTTGGATTAATCATTTCAAGGAGTTTACCCATGTTTTCGTCTCTTTCAATTGCAGATTTGATGCGCTGCCCCAGTTCCTCTTTTTTTTCTGTGGCCAGATTTAGTAATTCAAAGAAAACCTCGCTTTCGAAGGGTTTTGAGACATGCCAGTCAGCGTCTGCGTATTCGAAGCTTCTCTTTCTGTACGTGTCTTCAGCCATGACAGTGAACATTACGATAGGGATGTTTTTGGTGCTCTTCTGCTCTTTCAGCTTCCTGGCAACCTCCCAGCCATCGAGATCATCCATCATCACGTCTAATAGGATTATGTCCGGGTGCTCGGTTTTCGCCATTTCAAGGCCCATCCGTCCAGTTGCAGCCTGGATAACACTGAATCCACGGGCGCTCAGAAGTTTGACAACCAATTCCATGAGATCTGGTTCGTCGTCAACAAAGAGTATCCTTTTCATAAATTGGCCTCTTGTATATATTTCGCGGTATAAATATAAAAAGTATTGCTAACCTTTAAGTTCACGCAGGAATCTGTGGGTGTCGGATTTTCTGAAGTCTGAAAAGAGTATTTTGGGAATGCCTAGTTTTATGAAAAATATTGGGAGAATTTCCGACGCCGTTGTGAAGATGAAAAGAGCTGAAAGAAGTGTCTTTGCCGCAGTTGGTGTTTCAGGTGTCGCGAGCGCAACTAAGAGGATGAAAAGCGTTATTCCAATCGAATTCAGGGCGCCTGCAAGATGGAAGACTGCCCGCTTCCGTGGAGCAGCCTGCACATAGGATTCATAGTCTACCTTGAGCGTGGGCTCAACTCGCATGGGGCCGTT
>QIDD01000028.1 GCA_003230355.1 Methanobacteriota archaeon | reverse complement strand
GCGCTGCCATCTGTTCTTGAAATTCTTTTAGCTCCATATACCTTTAACTTTGTTCTGAAAAGACTTTTATAATCTGCGGTGTCAGGGTGGAAAACATGTTTCACTGGGCAACGGTTCTAGCATATATTCTATCTTTCCTATCTAGGCGTGCCAAGCGAAATCATTTTTCTCGATCTCATGCAGCTATCCCTTCATCTCATTGAGTTTCTGCCCCTGGTTCTCTTGATGTATTGGGAAAGGCGGCAACGGGAAAACGCGGCTATCAAAAAAGGGTCTACGAATTGTTGATGTGGCACAAACTTTAAAAAGTGAAGGAGTATAATTCCAACCTAACCTATGTTAAAGGGTGGATGATCATGGTAGAAGACGTACTTACACTTGTAAGAAGAACAGAAGATGAGGCAGAGGGGATTATCGACAAGGCTAAGGCAGAGGCTTCGAGTATCCTAAACAAGGCTGATTCCGACGGTCATCAAACGGTCCTTGACCTTGAAGCTGAGGGTAAGGCCCTCGCCGAGAAGCTTGTCGATGCTGCCACCGGCAAGGGCGCAAAAGACGCTAAAGGGATTGTCTCGGTTGAGGAGAAGAAGGCGGCCAAGCTTGAAGCGGCGGCTGAGAAAAAACTTGACTCTGGTGTGAAACTCATTGTTGACTCGGTCCTGAAAATCGGTGGTGTTTGAGATGGTGGATAATGTTGACAAGATAACTTCCAAGATCCTTGAGGACGCTGAGGCCAAGTCTGCTGAGATTATTGAGCAGGCCAGAGCTGAGTCACGGGGGAAGCTTGAAGCATCCCGGCGTAAGGGTGAGGCTGCAAGGGATCGGCTGGTTTCTGATGCTGAGAAGACGTCTGATCAGACACGTAAGAAGATAGTTGCTGAATCGAATATTAAGGCGCGAACGATTATTCTAGAATCTAAGGAGCGGTTGATAAATCTGGCTTTTGACCAGGCTGAGTCTGAGCTTGAAAAGATTGCGGCTGGTAAAGGCTACGCCGGTGTTCTCACAGCTCTTACGCGTGACACATGTGTTGAGCTTGGCGGCGGTGAGCTGGAAGTTATTGTCCGAAGCGCTGATGAAAAGACGGTTTCAAAGGCGGTTAAGACTATTGAAAAAGAGGTTAAAGCAGCTACCGGCGTTGACACCAAGATCAGTGTTTCAACCGCTGCTATCGGGCCTGGAGTGATTGTGAAGGGCGGCGGCGGAAAGTTTGAGATTGATTCAACATTCAAAAATCGTCTTGAGCTTCTAAGGCCCAGTCTCAGACTAAAGGTTGCCGAGGCGCTGTTTTCATGAATATATCAGTTATCGCGGACCACTCCACTGTAACAGGCTTCAGGCTTGCAGGCGTAAGCAAAGGCTTTGAAGTAGAGGGTGGAAAGGATGCGCTGCCGATTCTTAAAGAGCTTTTCAAAGACAAAGAGGCTGGGCTTATAATAATTACTGAAAAGCTGTATGAAGAAATAGATGATGAGATCAAAAGGCTTACTGAAAAAAGGGTTACGCCCATGATCGTTGCTATACCTGATTCTAAGGGCTTTTTTGACGAAAGGATGGATCCGATTAGAGCGCTTGTGAAAAAAGCGGTTGGAATTGAGATTAAATACTGAGGTGATTGGCTTGGTTAAAGGAAGTATTTCAAAGATTGCTGGTCCTGTTATCACTGCGGATGGCATGAAGGGTTCGCAGATGTATGAAGTGGTTAGGGTTGGGGATGAGAGGCTTATCGGTGAGATCATCGAGCTAGAAGAGAACAGAGCGGTTATCCAGGTTTATGAGGAGACTGTTGGAATGAAGCCTGGTGGAGTGGTGGAAGGCTCAGGCGCCGCGCTTTCTGTTGAGCTTGGTCCGGGTCTTCTTCGGATGATCTATGATGGTATTCAGCGTCCTCTGGAAAAGATCAAGGAGCAGACCGGTGATTTTATCGAGCGCGGTGTGGATGTGCCAAGTCTTTCAAGAACTGAGAAATGGAGTTTTACGCCTGTTGTGAAGAAAGGTGACAAGGTTGAGTCTGGCGACATTCTTGGCGAGGTTCCGGAAACAGAGGTTATCAGGCACAAGGTTATGGTTCCACCCGGTGTTTCCGGCGAAGTGCTTAGCGTTGCCAAGTCCGGCGATTACACTATTGAAGAGATGATTGTCACACTTAAGACTGAAAGCGGGAAAACAGAGATTTCCATGCTGCAGAAGTGGCCTGTGCGAATCGGCAGACCCTACAAGGAGAAGCTTGATCCTACTGTGCCCCTTCTTTCGGGTCAGCGGATTTTTGACACCTTTTTCCCGCTTGCAAAAGGCGGGACAGCTGCGATTCCCGGTCCATTCGGTGCTGGCAAAACTGTGAGCCAGCATCAGCTTGCCAAGTGGGCTGACGCCGATGTAATTGTTTATGTAGGCTGCGGCGAGCGCGGAAATGAGATGACAGAGGTTCTCGAAGAGTTCCCCAATCTTGAAGACCCGAAGACCGGTAAACCATTGATGGAGCGAACAGTTCTAATCGCAAACACATCCAACATGCCGGTTGCGGCGCGTGACGCTTCGATTTACACCGGTGCAACTATTGCCGAGTATTATCGTGACATGGGCTATAATGTAGCGCTTATGGCTGACTCCACCTCGCGGTGGGCTGAGGCTATGCGTGAGATTTCAGGTCGGCTTGAAGAGATGCCTGGTGAAGAAGGATATCCAGCTTATCTGGCTTCTCGTCTTGCAGAGTTTTATGAGCGGGCTGGCAGGGTCACAGCCCTGGGCAGCGATGGACGTGAGGGAAGCCTTACCATGATAGGTGCTGTGTCGCCGCCGGGTGGTGATTTCTCTGAGCCTGTGACGCAGAACACGCTTCGGATCACAAAGGTTTTCTGGGCTCTTGACGCGTCGCTTGCGGACAGACGGCATTTCCCCTCGATCAACTGGCTCAGGTCATATTCACTCTATATGGATGCGGTGGAGCCCTGGTGGAGTGATGAGATATCAAGCATGTGGCGTGAGCTGCGTGACAAGTCCATGGCACTTTTGCAGAAGGAGTCGGAGCTAAAAGAGATCGTGCAGCTTGTTGGTGAGGACGCGCTTCCAGATCGTGAGAGGCTTGTTCTTGAGGCTGCCCGCATGATTCGGGAGGATTTCCTGCAGCAAAACGCATTCCATGAGATTGACACCTATTGCAGCCCGAAAAAGCAGTTTGAGATGCTGAATCTGATGATCGAGTTTTATAACCGCGCGGACGACGCGGTTTCACGCAATATTCCTGCAAAGGACATTACCGATCTCGCAACGATCGGTGAGATTGCGAGGCTGAAGTTTGTGCCTGAAGATGAGTTTGAGGCAAAGATTGTTGAGATTAAAAAGGCGTTGAACGAAGAGATTCGTTCGCTTGTAGATAAATACGTGGAGAGGTGAAGAGGAGATGGCGCTTCAACTTAAAGAATATACATCAGTAACCGAGGTCGCGGGACCGCTTATGATTGTGGAGGGAGTGGAAGGAGCAGGCTATGGTGAGCTTGTGGATATCAGGCTTTCCAGCGATGAAAAACGGCGCGGCCAGGTGCTGGAGATCGATGGGCCCAGGGCGGTTATCCAGGTCTTCGAGGGCACAAAGGGAATTGACACGGCCCGGACCCGTGTGCGTTTCACCGGCGATCCGATAAAGCTCCCTGTTGCACGTGAGATGTTGGGGCGCATATTTGATGGAACAGGCCAGCCTATTGACAAGCGGCCTGAGATATTGCCTGACGCTTTCCGTGACATCCACGGCGCGCCCATGAACCCCACGGCACGTGAGTTTCCCCGTGAGTTTATCCAGACAGGCATCTCCACAATCGACGGTATGAACACACTTGTACGCGGTCAGAAGCTCCCTATCTTTTCCGGCTCAGGCTTGACTCATAACGAGCTTGCGGCGCAGATAGCCAGGCAGGCAAAGGTTCTTGGTGAGGGAGAAGAATTTTCCGTGGTCTTCGCGGCTATGGGCATCACCTTTGAAGAGGCAAGCTTTTTCATGAAAGATTTTGAGCGCACAGGCGCGCTTGAAAAGGTTACAGCCTTTCTGAACCTTGCAAACGACCCGGCAATCGAGCGTATCATCACGCCAAGGCTTGCCCTTACAACGGCAGAGTACTTTGCCTTTGAGCTTGGAATGCATGTGTTAGTCATCCTGACTGATATGACAAATTACTGTGAGGCGCTTCGGGAGATTGCGGCTGCGCGCAGTGAGGTGCCTGGCAGACGTGGGTATCCCGGTTACATGTACACGGATCTTTCCACGCTCTATGAACGGGCGGGCAGGATGAAGGACAAGCCTGGAACGATTACACAGATGCCGATTCTATCTATGCCCGACGATGATATTACTCATCCAATTCCTGATCTCACCGGCTATATCACCGAGGGTCAGTTTGTGCTTTCCAGGGATCTGCACAGGCGGGGTATCTATCCTCCAGTGGATGTTCTTCCAAGTCTTTCACGGCTTATGAAGGGCGGTATCGGCGGCGAGCGAACGCGTGACGACCATGCGAACGTTTCTGACCAGCTCTATTCTGCCTATGCTGAGGGCCGGGACCTGCGAAACCTGGTTGCAATCGTTGGTGAAGAAGCGCTAACCGATCGTGACAAGCGTTTCCTTGAGTTTTCGGACCGTTTTGAAAAGGAGTTTGTAACACAGGACCGTGATGAAGACCGTTCTATTGAAAGGACCCTTGAAATTGGCTGGCGGCTGCTCAGCATTCTACCTGAGCGCGATCTCAAGCGGATCGGAGCAGACTATATCAAAAAATATCATCCCGCATATAAAGAAGGTGCTAAAGAGGCGTCAGATAAGGAGTAGGTAAAGGCTTATGGCCGAGAAACTGGAGAGTGTAAATCCCACTCGAATGGAGCTTCTCAAGCTCAAGACTAAGGTGAAGCTCGCTGAAAAAGGGCATAACCTGCTTAAGGAGAAGCGAGACGCCCTGATTATGGAGTTTTTCGAGATTGTTGAGGAGGCGAAGGGCGCTCGAAAGAATGCTGAAAACAAGCTGAAAGAAGCCTATCGCGCTCTAACAATAGCACAAGCTACTATGGGCTCACTTCGGGTTGCTGAAGCGTCTCTTGCAGTAAAGCCTTCCACTTCGCTTCAGATAAAGTCTCGAAACATCATGGGCATTCAGGTGCCGGTTCTCGATATAACGGTTGAGAAGCGCAGCCTGCTGGAGCGGGGCTACAGCATCCGTGACACATCGGCGCAGGTGGATGAGGCAGCACGTCTTTTTGAAGAAGCCATTGGCCTCATTGCAGTTCAGGCTGAGGTTGAGATGACGATTCGACTCCTGGTGGACGAGATTGAGAAGACCAAGCGCCGTGTAAACGCGCTGGAAAACATAGTGCTGCCCCGGCTTGACGCAACTGTAAAGTATATCAAGATGCGCCTTGATGAGATGGAGCGGGAGAACTTCTTCAAGCTGAAACGGATAAAGGCGCTTATGGATGAAGGGTAAAGGCTTTATATCAATAAATTTAACTAAATGCGGGAAAACACTACGAGGTGAATTTTAATGGATAAGAAATCGTTGGTGGTATTGGCTCTGGTTTTGATCGCCGCTGCAGGTCTTTCATATCTGGTTGGAGTATCCCAGTTTCAGGGAGACCTTGATGCCAAGGAAGCGAAGATAACCGAGCTTCAGACTAGCATTCAAGATGTCAAGGCAGAAGCAGCAGCTGCGCGTGAGCAGCAGGCTCAGTCTGTTGGCACAGGGTCAGATACCAAAAATGTTGCCGCTCTACTCCGCGGCGAAGAAGTGAACTGTCTCTTGTGTCACGAGATCGGTCAGACCAAGGAATTCCATGTGCCACAGACCATCATGAAAATCGATGAACGCGATGGAAAGCGCAGAAGGACATGTGTGGACTGTCACGGTGAACTTGGCCCGCCATGGAGCGCAGACGAACAGCTAACACCGCTCTCTGACATAACCTTTGATGAGAGTGTGGGAATTAACGGTATTCTAAATATAGATAAGAGGGTGCCACACGCCATCCATAAACAGAAGCTGGATTCAGGCGCTGTCAAATGTTCGGACTGTCATGGGACCGGTATTGAGATGGTTATTCCACAGGCCGATACGAGTGCAGGTCAAGTCCTTGTTTGCCAGAACTGCAAGTTTCATCCTGAGGACGGAAATTACATTACTGTCCATGTTGAGCTTGCTGGCAAAAAATGCACAACCTGTCATACCGGCGGAATAATTGAGGTGCATCAGGTGAAGACTGAGCAATTGGGTCAGGTTTAAACTCCTGCCCAACTCTCTTTTTTTCTTTATTATTTTTTAACTAATATTTTTACATGTGGATGTAATGGATTCGAACTCCGTTCCCTTTGCGCCGCGGCTTCATCGTCTTGTAAAAGCGGATGCGATTCTTCTAATTGATGCTGAGTCTCCAAACTGGGTGGCAGTCAATCCTGAGGGCTCCAGTCTTCTTTCGCTTTGCAATGGTGAGCGCAGGGTTGAGGATATTTGCCGTGCTTCTGGGCTGGATGTTTCTGTTGAGGATGCGTGCGCCTTTTTTGATGAAGGGGTGAGCCGAGGAATAATATCTGATGCGCCTTTTATTGAAAAGGCCTACTCAGGGAGGGCCGAGTATCTGGACGGCGGGCCGCTTGAGGAGATCTGGATATATCTTACCAATCGATGTAATCTCAGGTGTAATCACTGCCTTGTCGATGCCGACGCGAAAGGTGATGATAGGGAGCTGACTTTAGATGATTGGAAGCTGATCATAAAGGGGGCTTTGCCGCTTGGTTTGAAGCGGGTTTTTATCACTGGCGGCGAGCCTTTTCTGAGAGAAGACCTCTTTGATCTGGCAGAATATGTTTTGGTCGAGCTTGGGCTTGAACTTGTGATCTTGACCAATGGAACCCTGCTCGATGAAGCGCGGGTGATGCGGCTGGCATCTCTTCCAGGGCTTACGATCCAGGTGAGTCTTGAAGCTGCAAGCCCAGAGATCAACGACTATGTACGCGGCTCTGGAAGCTTCGTTTTGGCGTCTCAGGCTGTTGACAGATTGATCGCTGCAGGTGTGAGAACAATCGTTACCTCCACGGCTACAAAGCATAATCTTGGCGAAATCCAGGGCCTTAATGAGCAGCTCAGAACCAGGGGCGATGTATGTCACCACATTCTCTGGGTGCATCTGCGCGGCCGGGCCAGGGAAAACAATGTAGCAGCAGATATAACTGATCTTGCCGCTCTCATGCGCGGGCTGAATAAGAGGGGCGCGAAAAACGATAACTGGGATGTTATCAAGGCGCGAGTGGGCGCCAACCCCGGTGCAAAGATCGACGGCTGCCATGCAGGCGTAAACTCCCTTAGTATAGGTTCAAATGGTGATGTCTATCCATGCCCCTCCATGGTTGGAGATACGGATTTTGTCTGCGGAACTGTTTCAAGCGGGGTTGAAATGGTCTGGCGGGGTTCAGAGGAGCTAAAGGATTTCAGGGGGCTTAGTGTGGTTGATCTTGAAGGATGCAGGGATTGCATGTTTCGGTTTTTCTGCGGAGGCGGATGCAGATGCCAGGCATATTATAATAGTGAAGGCAGGGTGCTTTCGGCGAGAGACCCCTATTGCAGTGTTATCCGGGAGATGCTTGTTGAAGGTATGATTTCGGGTATTCGGCCCAATGGATCCGGGATGCCTGAGTTTCTCGGTGGAATGGCTGGCGGTGAAGGGTGTGCAACGGCTGGTTGCCGTTCAACTGATGGTGGCAGTGTAGTTGTTCCTTTCAGATGCACCTGTGTTTTAGATGTTTCTGGGTCTGAGCGCGAGGCAACAATGAAGCGTTATAGCAATGCAGCTCTCAACCCTGAATCTGAGCTTTGCTGTCCCACAGGATACACGGATTCCGAGCTTTCCGGTCTGCCTACAAATACAATCGCTATCTCCTATGGATGCGGAAATCCTACTGCCTTTGCAAGCCTAAACGTGGGTGAGCGGGTGCTGGACCTTGGCTCAGGCGGAGGAATCGACTGCTTCATCGCGGCAAAAAAGGTCGGCCCCACTGGCAGGGTGGTGGGCGTGGACATGACAGATGAAATGCTGAAACAGGCCGATGCCAACAAGCTGAAAATGGCAGAACAGCTTGGTTATGATGTTGTTGAGTTTCGAAAGGGGCTGCTTGAAAATTTGCCGGTGGAATCCGAATCAATGGATCTGGTTATCTCGAACTGTGTCATCAACCTTTCGCCTGAAAAGAGAAAGGTTTTTTCTGAAATTTTCAGGGTTCTTTCTCCAGGCGGCAGATTCTCGATTTCCGACATTGTTTCAGACGCAGAAGTGCCGGAGGATATGAAGCGGGATACGGTGCTCTGGTCAGGCTGCATATCGGGCGCGCTCACAAAAAAACAGTTTATAAACGGATTGAAAAACGCCGGCTTTATAAACATCGTAACTGAAAAAAACCAGCTCTGGAAAAAAGAAGAGGGAATCAGTTTTTATTCTGTTACCATCAGAGGGCGAAAGGGTTAAGTTTTTTCTCTGAATCCTTCAAATCCAAGCTGAAGTGTCACAGCGCCTCCGAGCAGTATCATCCAGAGCTGTGTTGCAAGCCGGATGAGTATGATTACGGCAACGCTTGTTGAAACCGGCAGACCTGATGCAGCGTAAAGCGCTGCAAGTATCGCTTCTTTTGAGCCCACAAATTCTGGGAGCCCTGTGGGGATGAGCCTGGAGACTGAGAAGAATGTGAAGATCAAAAGGAAGTTTTCAGCAGATATTGTTCCGCCTACTG
>QIDD01000027.1 GCA_003230355.1 Methanobacteriota archaeon | reverse complement strand
GTTAAAGCGGCTGGAGCTGTTGGGACTCTTTTGAATCATTCTGAGCATCGGCTGAGGCTTGATGTAATTGAACATGTTATTTCGAAAAACAAGGGCCTGGGGCTTGAAACGATCGTGGCCACAAACAACACCAGCGTAACACGGGCCGCGGCCGCGCTGGGTCCTGACATGATCGCTATCGAGCCGCCGGAGCTTATCGGCTCAGGAATTCCAGTTTCAAAGGCTCAGCCAGAGATTGTCACAGAGTCGGTTGAGGCCGTAAAAAGTATAAACCCAAAAGTTAAGGTCTTAACTGGAGCCGGAATCTCTACAGGCGAGGATGTGAAGGCTGCCCTGGACCTTGGGACCGTGGGCGTGCTCCTGGCATCTGGCGTGGTGAAGGCAGCAGATCCTAAGGCGGCGCTGCTGGACTTGGCAGGCGGAATATAAAAAATAAAAATTCGAGGGAAATGGTTATGATACGAGTTGCGATAAACGGTTTTGGAAGAATCGGAAGAATGGTGTTCAAGGCAGGATATAAAGATCCTGACATTGATTTTGTGGCCTTTAATGATCTCACTGACACGAAGACGCTGGCCCAGCTTTTGAAATACGACTCTGTGCACGGCCGGTTCCCTGGAACTGTGGAGGCCCGTGAAGGCGCGCTTGTCATAGATGGAAAGGAGATAAAGGTATTTTCAGAGCGCGACCCGGCCGTTCTGCCCTGGAGGGAGCTTGGAATCGACATTGTCATTGAGTCCACGGGATTTTTTTTGAAGCGTGAGCTTGCGCAGAAGCATGTGGATGCAGGCGCGAAAAAAGTGCTTCTCACCGCTTCACCGCTCCGGGAAAGGATGCTGACACACCTACAGTTGTGAAGGGCTGCACCTCGAAGGAGAAGTGTCGGGCGGATTGGGTTATTTCAAACGCCTCATGCACAACTAACAGCCTCGCGCCGGTGGTGCAGGTGCTTGAGAAAAACTTTGGAATCGAGTCCGGCCTCATGACAACTATACATGCATATACAGGCGATCAACGGCTGCTTGACGCTCCACACAATGACCTGCGTAGGGCGAGGGCGGCTGCGCTTAACATCATCCCCACATCCACGGGCGCGGCCAAAGCAGTAGGAAAAGTATTCCCTGAGCTTAACGGCAAGCTCGACGGCCTCGCTGTGCGCGTGCCTGTTGCCGACGGAAGCCTTACAGATTTTACGGTGCTGCTCAAAAAAGAGGCAACAGCTGAGGAGATAAACGCCGCTGTAAAAAAGGCGTCTGAAACATATCTCAAAGGTGTGCTCCAGTACAGCGAGGACCCGCTGGTTTCAACAGACATCATCGGGAACCCTCATTCCGCGATCTTCGACTCTGCTATGACACGCTCTATCGGCCGTCTCGCCAAGGTCTTTGCATGGTATGACAATGAATGGGGATATTCAAACCGGCTCGTTGACATAATAAAAGAAATGGTATGAACCGGGCTAAGTTTGATTGCTTGCTTGAAACCCTCGATAAACTCAAGGACCTATCGACAGACACACCTGTTATTGTCGAGGGGAAGATGGATGAAAAGGCGCTGCGTGAAATCGGAGTCACAGGTCCGGTCTATCAGGTGCAGACTGCATCATCGGTTTTTGAGTTCTGTGAGGATGTTGCAAAGGATCATCGGGAGGCGCTGCTCTTCACTGACCTCGATGCTGCTGGGAAGAAGATCGGCCGGGTGGTAAAAAAGTATTTAACTGATAAAGGAGTAAAAGTTGACGATAATATAGCAAAAAAATTTTTGCACACTCTTGACATCGTGGAGACCGAGAAGGTCGCAGTACGGCTCGAACGGGTGTGCAGAAAATTCAGCTACCCATAATCTCATAATCATCAGGTGCAAAGGAAAAGAATCAAATTGATAAAAATTGTAACACAGATAATCATATAATAACTAAAACATACATATTTGCATCGAACGCTGATTTTATGGGGGCATCACTAAGGAGGTTAATCATATGGCAAAAGTTGATATTGGAACAGCAAAGTACGTTATTCATTCAAAGGTTTCTGCAAGCGGGATCGTGGAAAAACCAGATGTTGTGGGCGCGATTTTTGGGCAGACCGAGGGACTGCTAGGCCCGGACTTGGACTTGAGAGAGCTTCAGAGGACCGGTCGGATCGGCAGAATCGAGGTAAACATTGCATCAAAGGCAGGGAAGACCGACGGGACGATAATGATCCCTTCAAGTCTTGATAAAGTAGAAACAGCAATTCTTGCAGCAAGTCTTGAAACAATCGAGCAGGTCGGACCCTGTGAGTCCAAAGTCGCAGTTACAAAGATAGAGGATGTAAGGATTTCAAAGAGAAAGCAGATCGTGGATCGGGCAAGGGAAATTCTTGTAACAATGGTTGAAGAGATAACGCCTGACACGATGGAGATAACCGAGGAAGTGGACCGAACACTTCGGCAGAGCGAGATAAAGGCCTATGGCCCTGGCAAGCTTCCCGCAGGTCCACATATCGACAACTCTGACGCTATAATCGTTGTTGAAGGCCGAGCCGATGTGCTCTCACTGCTTAAACATGGAATTAAAAACGCGATTGCCGTTGAGGGCACAAACATCCCTAAGGGGATAGTTGATCTCATCGTTAAGAAGACTACCACTGTTTTTGTGGATGGTGACAGAGGCGGTGATCTCATAATAAAAGAGTTGAGCCAGCTTGCGGATCTGGACTTTATTGCCCGCGCTCCGAATGGTAAAGAGGTTGAGGACCTTACAAAGAAGGAGTTATTCAAGGCTCTTCGAAACAAGGTTCCGGCTGAACAGGTTGTGGGCGCTTCAAATAAAAAATCCGAGCAATCCAGCAGAAGGCCTGCGCCTGAAAAGAAGGGTGGCATTTCTAAAAAGCCGCACTCCCCTGCAGTTGAGAAGCCTACGCCTGAGACGAGGCAGCCTGTTCAGCAGACCCCGCAGCCTGCTCCTGAGAAAAAGAACGGAAAAGCTGAGATATTTAAAAGTCTATTCAAAGATTTGTCCGGGACCTTTAAAGCCTATTTGCTTGATGAGGAGTCAAACATAATTAAGGAAGTGGCGGTGCGTGATCTTGCCTCTGCGCTTCAGAACTCTAAGGAGAACGTTTCTGTCGTAATCTTTGACGGTGTGATAACCCAGCGGCTCGTGGAGATATCAAGCAAAAAGACTGTTGGTTATCTTATCGGCGCGAAGATAGGAAATATCGTGAAAAAGCCAGCTGAGATAAAGCTTTTAACTGCAAGCGACATAGGAGCTTAATGATAGTGGTGTGATGTATAAGGATGAACTGCTCCAACTTCATCATCTCCTTTTGTGCCTCATGAGGTTTCTCCTTGAAAATGGGGCTCCTGAGTCCTATTTTAAGGAGTACTTGGCAATGGATTTGAGCCCTCATCACATCCATAAAACCAAGGCTGAGCACAAGTTTGCCGTGCTTGCTCTTGCATCCGGTATTTCCTTTGCTCTTGCTGAGAACAGTGACCTTGTTCCAGAAACACTTTCGCAGCGGTTGAATCGTCTTTTGGAGCGGGGCAGGCGCGAGTTACGGTGAGAGGCTGTGATAGAGCAGGAGCGCGTCTTCTCTGTCACCGTAGTATCCTTTTATTATTCGCAGGGGTTGAAAGCCTCGTTTTTCATAGAATTTTTGCGCCGATTTGTTTGAGACGCGCACTTCGAGCCACGCGCCCTGTGCTGACCTGGTTTTGAAATATTCCAATGCCTTTTTCAGCAGCTGGCTTCCCACCCCTTTTCCCCTGACTTTTTCATCTGTTGCAAGCCCTATTATATGCCCTTTCCCGCCGATTATGCGTAGTATTGTATAACCTAGTATCCCCTGATGTGTTTCGGCTAGGAGAAAGCCTGTTGGGTAGAGTGAGAGCAGGTTCATTAATAGCAGCGGTGAATAGGGGTCTTTGAATGATTGGGATTCGATTCGCACTATTCTGGGGATGTCCCCTGCTGTTGCGTGCCTGATCATGGCGCTCACTTTAGGTGATGTCGAATAGCTGGAGTATTGCTGAGGCATTGTGATTTAGCGTGTAATAGGACCAGGGGCCGCTTTGACGTCTGCCGATGAATCCGCCGTTTACAAGCAGCGCCAGATGATATGAGACCTTGGATTGTTTGAGCTGCAGTGCCTTTTCAATTTCGCAGACGCAGAGCTCCGGGTTAATTAAAAGTAGTTTTATTATCTTGATTCTGATGGGGTTTGCCAGGGCGTTTGTTTTTTTCACGATTGATATGATTTCTTTTTCGTTGAATGTTTCCTTTTCATTGATTTTGAGTGTAGGCCGGCAGGGGTCCATGCCTTTTTCTATCTCTGAGAGGTTAATATATTTTTTCATGAAAAAAATTTGATTAAACCGATGCTAAGATTTATTAATGGTCGAATCCAAAAGTATATGTTAAAAAAATGGGGTGAACCAGATGGGCGAGAAAGAGAAGATCGGAACTGTGTTTACATATTTTTCCAAGATAGGGGTTGCAGGTGTGAGGCTCTCGGACGGAGGGATGAGCGTCGGTGACACAATAAGCATTGAAGGCCATACGACGAACATTACTCAAACCGTGGACTCCATTCAGATGGAACACGGAGCTGTTGAATCTGCAGGCAAGGGCGAGGAAGTCGGAATCAAGGTGAGTGGCAAGGTCAGAAATCACGATGTTGTCTATAAGATTGTTGAACAGCCTGATACAGTGTCTTAGTAGTCAATAGCAGAATTCCACCTTCAGTTCCTGATCTTTGCAGAGCTTTTTTATTTCCAATTTGACCTCTTCAAAATAGTCTGCAGGCAGCGTGCGGTACATCTCTTCAAGCTCTGGAAATTCTATCTTTACAAAGTCCAGCAGCCTAGGTCTCATACCTTGCTTTATGTTAAGCCGATCCACCATTAGATAATGTATCTTCGATTTTTTCAGCCCTGCAATCAACGCTTCGATATCATCGTTTCGGTCAGTGATATATGGCATTATAGGTCCTAGAAACGCCCATGTGTCAATACCCGCATCGGCAAGCGATTCCAGTGCAGAAAGCCTTTCTTCGACAGACGATGCTCCTGGTTCATATCTTTGCCGCATTTCGTCATCTATTGTGGTGACAGTAAATCCCACCTCTTTTTGGGAAAAAGATTGGATGAGGTCGAGGTCGCGCAGGACCAGGCTGGACTTTGTCTGAATGCACACCGGGAAGTCATATCTCTGGAGCTGCTCAAGGGCGAGGCGCGTGATCTCGAAGCGTTTTTCAACCGGCTGATAGGCATCGGTCACCGTTGAAATACCCACCACACCCTTAGCCTTGCGCCGAAGCTCTTTTGAAAGAAGGCGGGGCAGATTATCACGCGCCTCCACAAATTCGCCCCACCTGCGTTTTTCCCGCAGAACATAGGGTGCGTAGCAATATGTGCAGCCATGCTGGCAGCCGCGGTAGGGGTTCAGCGCGTAGTCATAACCCCCCAGCCGGGAGGGTGTTAGAGCGGTCTTGCAGGATACCGTTGAAATCTTCATAATAGCATGTTATTAACACTAGGATTTTATCGAGATTGATTGATATATCTTTTCACAGATTGAAACACTACCTTTTTATTCTGCGGGCAAAAGATGATAGGATATGAAGCACTGGCTTGCAACTCATCGAGTGGACTTGCACAAGACCCACGGCGACTTTATCGGATGCAGGATGAACTCAAAAAATTCCGGCAGACTTGAGGCCTGTTCAGTCAAGTTTAAAGAGATGAGCAAAGGAGACAAGGTAGTTGTGTGCAGTCGAAGCGCTGACACGATCTTCGGATGCTATGAGATATCATCTGATGGATTTGCACTAATTGACGACCCTGAATGGGGAAGCGCCTACTGCTATAAAATAAACCTGCAGATGAAAAGAGAACCCTATCCTTCGTTTAAAGAATTCAAATCCGAGTTTAAAAACAGTCTGGAGTTTGTAAAAGACAGCGAGGGTTGGGAAGGCTCAAGTGTAGGCTGGATCAGGGAGATTTCGAAGGGCGACTTTGACCTTTTCAACACATATCTCACAATGCCTATTTAGACTCACGCTTCTTTTTGCTGTAAACACAGCCGCAGTAGCTCTGCCTGCGAAGACCGTGGCGCCTTGAACGTTCAACGCTTTTTTTAAATCCCTCCTGTTTTTTGAAATCCTCGGCAAGAAACAAAACCCCTTTTTCCCTCTCCACCCCGGCACCAACAGCATTTATCACAGCCGAGTTTTTATGAGGGCTGATTGATAGGGTTGTTGTAAAAGCGTCAAAACCAAGCTCGGCTGCTGTCTGTGCCGTTTTTTCAAGGCGCATTTGAAAACAAACAGTGCAGCGCCGCCCACCCTCAGGCTCAGCTTCAAGGCCTCTGGTCAAACCGGTCCAGCGCTCAACATCATAATCTGAAACTATCAGGGGGAGGTCCTGCTCATCTGCATATTTTTCAAGCTCAAGGCGGCGCAGGTCATACTCTTCTCTGGGATGGATGTTCGGGTTATAAAAAAAGCCTGTAACCTCATGTTCGGATAAAAGCCGTGTAATAGTCTCAGTTGAGCAGGGCGCGCAGCAGATGTGAAGTAGCAGCCTCATTAGAAAAACACTATCCTCATGGACAGGATATAATAGTTTTCCCAAGCCATCTATCAAAACCTGCAACGGAAGGTATAAATAATCCCCTCTCAAACATCGCTAAAACAATAAAACATGGTTGTTAATATGGCGAGTGTTACAGCAAATCTAGAGTGGTTCACGACCCTGGCATTAATACTGCTAATCCTGGTGCTCACGATTCATATCCTCTTCACAGCCAAAAAAAAGCAGGAATGGGAGCGCAGAATACTTGCAGTCGTATTATTCTTCGCAGTCGATGAACTCACATTTTTCCTCAACGACCCCTTCATCTCCCAGCTCACAAACATGCTCTTTGTCATAAGCCTGCTCTACGCCCTCATGTATGTCTTTACCTTTGAAAAGAAGATCGCCGAAATGGAAGAGGCGAGGCAGGAGTTTCTCAAAGGACTCGAAGAAATACGAAACATCAAAGAGATACGTGAAAAGCTGAAAAAATAGGTTAGAGAACCTAAATATTATTTTTTAATTTTAGCTGTCACGGTCTCCTACTTTTTTCTCAAGTTCATTAATCCTTTTTTTAAGCTCAACCATCTTGAGTTCGCGGTGAACTGCAGCCTTATTTATCTTTTCGAGGACGCGTTTTTCAGCCATCTCCGCGTCATACTTTCTTTTCTCTGAGATGTCTCTTACAGTCTCGATAACACGGACTATCCTTCCGCTGAAGTCCTTTACAGGATATGAGTTCAGCTCAACATAGATGGGTGTGCCATCTTTTGCAATCCCCTCATGAGAGGCGCAGGCAGACTCCCCTGTTTCGAAGGTCACCTTCACCGGACAGTCAAGGCAGACCACCCCTCGGTTGTGGAACAGCTCATAACACCTCATCCCCAAGACCCCGTCTCTTGTCCTCTTCACAAGATTTACCACGAAGTCATTTGCAGTGAGAATCTTAAAGTCAGGGTCCAGCTCCACAACCCCCTCACCAATAGCGTTTATCACTGTCTCTGCATGACGGTTTTTTTCATAGAGCGCTCTTTCAGCTTCAATATTTCTGTCCACAGCATATCCCAGCGCTATAGAAAGAGGCAGGATTGAAAAGATGATAAAGTGCTCCAGCGGCCGCCCTATGACATCCTCTAAAAACTCTCCATATACGAGGTACTCAAAGGCAAGGTATCCTATTACAATGAGAAGTCCTAACAAGCCTATTGAATACTTCCAGTAGTTCTCCTGGATTTTCCCACGAACTTCCAAAACATCCCACATTAATCAGATTATATTGTTGTAGAAACTATATAAATCTTTAGAAACTCTAAAAAAAAATTGCAGCAAAAAAGTATATGGGCGGCCCCTTTTTTTTAAATTAAATCTTAATAGTTATGGCGTCGGTGGGGCACTTTGAAATGCAGAGCGTGCAGTAGAGACAGGACCGATTATCCAAAACAGTTGCAACCTTCTTACCACCTACATCGGCAATCTTCCAGATCCGCGGTCCCTTGGGACAGACCTCCCTGCACTTTTTGCAGCCAGTGCATTTCTCAGTGTCAACAGTGATTTCGAGCATAAGTCTTCGCATTCAGATAATTACTTGAGCTATTTATAACTACCACTCCAGATTGATTCTGGCTAAATAGATCAGCGTCTCCAGTTGCGCGTGTAATAGTAAAGCGCTGCGACAATCACTAAGAGAACGAAGACGAAGAATGCGTTATTTAAAAAGAGGAGTTCTGCCGCCGCCCGGTCAATAAAACTCGTGATGCTGCTCATAAAATATACTTAGGCCTATTGTTTTAAAACTCTTTTCGGAAGGTCGCAGACTCTACAGTAAATTGAAAACCAATATTTTTCTATGTAAAATTGTCAGATTTCGATATAGAAAGAACTTAATATCAATGAGAAAATAGACAGTTTAGGGCCATGAGGGTAGACCTAATACTAAAAGTGGAGGTCTTTAAAATTAATGAAGAAGAACCAATCGACATTGCCATTCTAAAGTTCAAAGAAGAACAACTACAAAGATTGACGGCTGTTCAGAAAATAAAGACGGTTGAAGGAGTAACCCAAATTGTATTGGCTCAGCTAACAAGCCATCTAGATGCATTAGCATCAATTCCTAAGAAGGGGAGATATCCAAAAGGAAAAGCGTTTAGAGAATTTCTTGAGAGTTTTGAAAAACTAACTATTTTCCGTAGAATTTCTTTATTAGACTTGGATTGGTTTTTACAATGCAGTTTAGAAACCTGCCCTGGATTTACTAGGGGAGTCGAGCCTCCAAAAAATGAAAGAAAAATTATCAAATCGTTATGTAATAATTTTCACCAGGAAAAAGACCTTGATCTCCGCTTATCGAACTTTTTAGTGGAACTACGAAAAAATTATCCAGAGACTCTCAAACCTTCAGATAACTCAGATCACTGGATGGTTGATATTGAAACGGTTTCCAGTTTAACAAAATCATTTTTCAAAGAGACTTGGAATACAACAGATTTTTTAAAACAATTTTCAGGCGCCTTAATTATTTGGCGACAATATAGATGCCCTGCTGTACATGAACCCTTTTCACCTCTTAGAAACGCTTGGTTTTTAAAATCAAAAAATGCGTCTTTTCTGCCAGAGCATATAGGCAATGCTATCAGATCAGGTTACGGTGCATTCCCAACAGCAATATTGCTGGAAGAGGCAGTTAAAGAAGGGATTGAAATTTTATGTAAAAACTTTGAAGAAAAGGGGAAGCTACCTCCAGAAGTAGCTTTTGAATATTTACCCACTATGGACGCCGTTGACTGTACAGATATTGATTTACTCTAACTACCCCCAGTAGGGCTCTGCGGTTTCAATGTATGCGTGATGCGCTGCTACTGCTCCTTGTGCGACTGCAACGACTATAAGCTCGAGATGCCCTGTTCCAGCCACGATGTCGCCCGCCGCATAGATTCCATCAAGGTTTGTTTTCTGCTTACTGTCAGTTATGATTCTGCCTTCGTAGTCAAGCTCAAGTCCGAGGTCTGCGAATATCTCATTATTGGGAACGAGTCCGAAGGCCAGGATAACAGCGTCAGCATCAATCTCCGTTGCAGCT